>CAYUGW010000815.1:0-1887 GCA_964444245.1 uncultured Blastocatellaceae bacterium
CTTTGGAAACTTACGCGCCTGATTTTGCGGAATTTGCGCGGGCAATGTGGCTTTCGGGCGCGGATACTTTGCCGCTTTTTGAAAATGTGATTCAGGAGATCGAATTTCAACTGATCGAAAATGAAGAAAAGGTAAAAGCGGAAAACTTTGCGGCGTGGCTTGCCTGGACGGTTTACAACCGCACGTTTGAAAAATTAAAACGCGAACCGGTCGAAGATTTTCGCATTGATTTTGAAGACGGTTACGGCTTTCGCCTCGACCGAGAAGAAGATTTTCATTCGATTTCGGCTTCGGATGAACTGGCGAAAATCAGTGGTCAGTTGACGGAAGAAAGCTCATATATTTTGCCGTTTTGCGGGGTTCGGGTTAAGTCATTTCAAAAGGAAACTCTTAAACGCGCGGTTCGCACTCTGGATTTGTTTTTGACGAACCTTTTAGAAAAATGCGGCGGCAAACTACCGGAAAATTTTGTCGTAACTCTGCCGAAAATCACGCGCAAGGAAGAAATCGAACTATTAGCCGGATTACTCGATGAATTTGAAATCAAACATAATCTCGAAAACGGCTTGATAAAAATCGAGATAATGATCGAAACTCCGCAATCAATTATTAATGAACATGGCGAAATTGCCTTAAAAAGTCTGGTCGAAGCCGGACGTGGACGCGTCAATTCGGCGCATTTCGGCGCGTTTGATTACACGGCGAGTTTCGGAATCGCGGGAATTCATCAGCATCTTCAGCACGAAGCCTGCAATTTTGCCCGCCAGATGATGCAGATTTCGCTCGCACCTTTGGGCATCAGGCTTTCCGATTCGGTAACGACCGAAATGCCCGTTCCAGTCTTTCGCGGCGAAAATCTTTCAAAACTGCAAATTGCAGAAAACAAACGCGCCGTCGCAAACGCCTGGCGCAAGCATTTTTATAATATTACGCATTCTTTGATCAACGGATTTTATCAAAGCTGGGATCTTCATCCGGCGCAGCTTGTCGCGCGATACGCGGCGGTTTATACGTTTTTTCTCGAATCGAAAGACGCGCAAGCAAAACGTCTGCGCGGATTTCTTGACAAAGCAACGCAGGCGATGCTGACGGGAAATCAATTTGACGACGCCGCAAGCGCACAGGGACTTTTAAATTTCTTTATTCGCGCTCAAAATTGCGGCGCGATGTCGGAAAATGAAGTTTTAATAGAAACCGGTTTGAATTCGGAAGAATTAAAATCTGCTTCGTTTTTAAAAATTATGGAAAATCGAAAGCAAATTTCAATCAAATGAAGTTTTTTGTTTTATGGAAACTAAATGTTACTGATCTAAATTTTTAACGCTCTCAATAAAAAACTCATCTGACTCAAGTAAGTTAGGTTTATCTTTTTTTGAGTAGCCGTAATAGACAGCAACTTTAAATAGTTTTTTTGTCGTTCTTCTGGCTGTAATTGAATAAAAATCAAAGTATTTTCCCTTCTTGATCCGGTAAGGAATTTTTTCGTCAGCCGAGACCGTTTCCAAATTAAATGAAGGAAATATCCATTTCTTTTGGCTGTTATCATAATTTAAGAGGTGAAACATCGGGTCAAATTCTTTTTCATATTTAGTTCCAAAAAGAAAAATGTCCTTCTGACTCTCATTTTTAACACGAATATTGATTCTTAGGTCTGCAGGTCCGACATCAGTAAAATAACGATTTATATCTACCTGTGAAATAACTGCTACCTTCACGTCATTATTTTTCTGTGCCGAAATAATTGAGGAGCAAACTAATATAAAAAGAAAAATTTGAATAAACTTTTGATTTTTCATTGTTATAACTTTAATTTTATTGCTGTCGGATTAATCGTAAAGCGACAAAATATCTTCGAGAATTTCTTCTCTTTGCTGGCGTTCGGTAAGA
>CAYUGW010000816.1:0-1877 GCA_964444245.1 uncultured Blastocatellaceae bacterium
AAACCGACATAATGAAAACAAAACTAAGAGTAAATATAAATTTCATAAATTATTTTGATAGAAGAAAGTTTTCTTAGATATTATCATTTTATAGATAATTCGGTTAATTAGATAAAATTAATTTTCTTGGCTAAATATATCCAATTTACTTATAAATATATTTATTCCGCTAATAAAAGATGTCAGAGAAATAAAAGTAATAAACTTTCGATGCGAAAATCTTCAATGCGGTTGAAAATAAATTTATTCAGAGGAGTTTGATTTTGTAGATTAAGAATTTATAAAGTAATGCGAATCAAGAGTAGAAAATCATAAAACCTTTGCGCCCTTTGCGTCCACTTTGCGCACTTTGCGGTAAAATCTTTTTTCTTTAACCGCAAAGAACGCAGGAGTCAGGCGCAAAGAACGCAAAGTAAAACCTTTTTAATTAAAAATCAAGAATAAATCTGTGTTTATCTACGCACGTAAATTTTATAAGTATATTTGATTTCCTTTTCACCATTCGGTAGCGACAAATTCCATTTGACGACCGAATTCGGATTGACGGCTTGCAGATTCAAACCTTCGCGCGAGATTTTGCCGTTGTCGCTCGCTTCCGTTGCTTCGCCGACAAGATTGCGCGTCAGCACGACTTCGACCGCATCTTTTTTGATATTGCGAAGTTTGATCGTGCCTTCGACCGTAACCAGATCGAAATTATAACTGCTGCCGCCGTATCTCATCTGCGTCTGCGTGCGCGATTTTTCTTCCAGAGTGTGCGTGCCGATGACTTCCGTCGCGGGCGTAACTCTCAGAATATTTTCGCCGCCGGTCGGCGTGAATGTCAGCATATCTTGACCGAGCGGTTTCCATTCACGGAAACTGATCGTCGAAGCGGTTGTCCACGGCATTCCCGTATTATTTTTAAGGCGCAGCGCGTACCAGACTTTGCTCGAAAGGTCTTGCGTAAATGGAACGCCCGTCGAAGAACTCGAGTATTCCAGATAGCGTCTTTGCGTATCGGCAGAATCATTCAAAGTCCATTCAAAAATCTCGGTTGCCGGAACGGTTAATGAAAAAAGCCTCAGACTGGCGCGTTCGCCTTTTTTCAGATTGATCTGATTTGCCTGATACAGAAAAAGCTGTTCGGCGGAAAAAGCATTTCCCTGTTCTTCTTCGGAAACGGTCGGCGAAGCATCGTCGTAGTTTCTGTCTGCCTGATACGAACTCTGCTGCGTCATTATCGCGTTTGAAAAAGAATCGCGGCGGACGTTTCCTGCGCCTCTTTGAAAGTAACTCGAAACTCCGGCAAATGCCGTGTTCATCGAAAGCGGCGACATCAAATCCTGAAACATAAAATGCGGAACGCCGACGACAAAATAAACTTCCGAGTTTTTCAGTTCGGTCAGTTCGTTAATGAGCATCGCTTCGAGTTCGAGTTTTGCTTCCTTGACCGGACTGCCTTTAACTTCAACGCGATATGCGGGAATCCAACGAATTCCGCGTTCGAGAGCGGCGATGCCGAGATTTACATCCTGCCCGTTTTTTGCGCCCGTAACATTCATCATCAGGCGATTTTCCTTGCTGACGGTCGTTTTATCCATTTTCGGCTGACCGATAATCTCGATATTTCGCAGAGAACCGACAGGAAACAGAATAATTCCGGTTTCGCTGTTTAAAGCAATCGTCAAATTTCCGGTTGGAATAACGCGTCCCGGCTCAATCGGCGCGAGCAGATAATTTCGTCCGAGAATTTGGTAAGTTCCTTCAAATTGTTTATTGTAACTGTCAGTAAAACGAATTCGTTTGCCTTCATTGGCGAGCAGAACTTCCTCGATATTGGCAAGCCGTTCGATCTCGCTTTTTTCGCTTTCGGAGGCGAGCATCTGCGAAACGCG
>CAYUGW010000817.1:0-1874 GCA_964444245.1 uncultured Blastocatellaceae bacterium
AAATGTTCTCCAATCGTGAACTTTCTCTTTCTCTATCCACTCGTCGCTTTTTGTATTTAAATTATTTTCGTTCATTCTTTCTAATCATTCACATTACAAAACTCGATACTCGGCTGATGAAGCATCGTGATTTCGGCATTTCCGCTCATTTGTTAAATTGATCTTAATATTGTTTTTATTAAATTCCGGTACATTTAAATTATTTGATTTTCCCTTTCTTTACTTCGATAAACCCGATTTTGCTTTTCAAATATTTCGGATCGTTGAAAATTTCGCTTAACAATTGAGAAACCACCGCAAAATTTTGGTCGTGTTTATCGGTAGTTTTTTCTAATTTTTCAAGCCTTTCGGCTAAATCTTGGTGCAACGCCAGAATCGAACGCATTTTAACAAAGGCTCTGACAACTTCGATACTCGCCTCAATTGCCGTCTGACTTTTCAAAACGCTTGCCAACATCACCGCGCCATGTTCGGTAAAAGCAAATGAAGTATATTTACTGTATTTGCCGCGTTTAGATTTTTCGTCCTCTAAGGTCACAGTTTGTGATCTTAGAGATTCAACGCGGCGCGTTTCTTCAAGCGACAACTCAAACATAAAATCGTTTGGAAAGCGATGTAAATTACGTCTAACGGCTTGTTTCAAAACTCGCGTTTCAACTTGATAAACTTCCGCCAAATCGCCGTCAAGCATTACTTTTTGACCGCGAATTAAATGAATCTTTTCTTCAATTTGCTCAATGAGAATCAAATTTTCTTCTTGTTGTTTTTTGTTTACCATAATTTTTGTTATCGCAATTTGCGACCTCAAAAACTAATCCGACACATTACAAAGCCCGATGACCGGCTGATGGAGCATTGTGATTTCGGCGTTTCTGCCCATATAGGTTCGAGCCTGCGCGATGGCTTCGGTTAAATTGTCGGCGCGTTCCCAGCCGAGCATTTCGGGGACGTGGGCATTTTCCGCGCCGGCGACGATGACTTTGCCGACGTGCGCCCGACCGTTTTCGCCCCAGTACCACATAAAAAACGGGTGCGCTCCGTGATAGGCGTTGCCGCGCCGGTACATTTCGATATACGCCGGATTTTCGGCAAATTCGCGCTCGTATTTTTCCCTGAGATAAAAAGCGTCGCGCGATTCGGGCAGCAGGCGATGGAAAAATTCGATATACGACGGGTGAAAATTATGATCGAATTCGTCAAAACACGGATGCGTAATAATCATCACGCCGCCTTTTCTCAGCAAGGGCTTGTTGCGATACATATTAAAGTGATAACCGAGCGCCATTACTTGCACGAGCAGCGGATTCAAAACCGAATAGACGTTATACGGCGAAATGTCGGGAATGCCCGTAATCATTATGTCGCATTGACCTTTGACGGGAATTTCGTACTGCTGGTAATTTTTCTCCAGGATTTTATCGTGAACGGGTTCCGTGCGCCCGGCATGACAGGCGATCAGTTCATATTGCGCCGGAATCGCGTGGAGCATTTTTCTTCGCGCTCCTCGCGGCATTTTTGAAAAGGTGCGCTTCATCGCTTCCCATTTCATCCGGTCCATAAACGTAAATTCGTCTTCGTTGCGCGTTAAAATGTCGTAGCCTTCGGGAAACATTTTATTATTGATCGCCGTTTCGATATGAAAAACCTTGCAATGCTCGTCAACGAGTTTGCCGAGCCGGATGACTTTGTGATTGAGTTCCGACGCGGGCGGATCCATATAAGAATGCGAATCGCGAATTGTCTGCGGTTCGTGGTGCGCTCTCAAAGATTCGTAATCGCACAAACCGACGGCGACCGATTTATGTCCGCCGTCCATCGGCACGAGATTGATATTTAAATAAATCAAAAGATCGGATTCCGCGCAGCGGCGGTTT
>CAYUGW010000818.1:0-1867 GCA_964444245.1 uncultured Blastocatellaceae bacterium
TTAAAATCATTGCGACAAAGATGATTCCGAGAAAAACGCCGAACATTCCGAGGTAGGGAAAAGCCAGCACAGCCGAGAAAATATAAAGAACCGAACAAAACACGAGCGTCAGGCGCGCGCCTAATTCTGTGGCGATTGTTTGAAGATCAGCCTGACGGTCGGCTTGAATATCGGGAATTGCCGAATACGCGTGCATCGCCATCGTCCAAAATCCGCCGGCGATTATGATTGACCACGACGGAAATGTTCCGGTCAGCAAAGCATACGAAAAAACGCCCGGGAAAATATACAGGATATTAAAAATCGAATCTAAAATCGGCTTGGATTTTGCCCGGATCGGTGGTGCGGAATAAAAAATCGAAAAGAAAAGAAAGCCCGCCATTGCCAAAAAAGCTTTTGTCCCCGGAAAAAAAGCGGCGATGACGAAAGGTAAATTTAAAAATACGATGACCGTCAGCAGTTTTTTTTGCAGCTTCGGCTCGACGAGCGTTTCGTATTCGATTTTCTTTTCGTTCAGTTTATCGGTTTCATAGTCGAAAATGTCGTTGATGCCGTAAATCAACAAATTTGCGGGAAAAAGAAAATATAAGCCGAAGAAAAGGATTTGCGGTTTAAGAAAATCACTCGGTTCGTTCGCTCCGGCAATCAATCCGATAAGATAAGGTCCGAAAACATACAACCAAAACCGCAAGCGGCTGACTTTAAGTAGAAAAGGCAATCTAAGCATAAATAGCGGCAAGACTGTTTTGACACCGGAGAATGCCGACCGAATCAGATATTCCGGGTTTTCGTCCGAAGCCGCAACCCCTCGCAAACCGTTTTTGTCAGGTATATCATACAAACCGTTTATCGCCCATACAAATCACGCGATGTCTTTCTTTAAATCGCATAACCTCGCGTCCTTAAATTTCAAAAAGCATTACTTTCGGGACACCACCCATTTTTTCAATAAATCATTTGTGGTATCATCAATAAAATTAAAAAACTAAAAGACTTAGAGGAGAAACTATGCGGAAAATTTTTCTTGTTATCGCAATGATGAGCCTTTGCACCATTAATTCATCGGCACATATTTCGTTGATTAAAGGATATAACGAAAAGCGGCAGCAAACTGAATTCAGAACCGAAAAAGTTGCCGGAAATGTCTATGTAATTTTCGGTGAAGGCGGAAATATCGGTGTTTCCTACGGCGCGGACGGACTTTTGACGATTGACACACAGTTTGAAAATGTGGCTCCGAATATCAAAGCCGAACTGAAAAAACTCGGCACGGACAAACCGAAATTTACGTTTAACACGCACTGGCACGGCGATCATACGGGCGGAAATATCATTTTCGGGCAGGATGCGACCATTATCGCGCATTCGAATGTCAGAAACAGGCTTTTAAGCACGACCGACCGCGACGGCAAGCCGCGAACGCCGACCGCCAAAATCGCCCTTCCGATGATTACCTACGATGAAGGTTTGTCGGTGCATTTTAACGGCGAAGAGATCAAAGCGGTTCATTTTCCGAAAGGTCATACCGACGGCGACACGGTGATTTTCTTTACGGGTTCGAATGCGGTTCATCTGGGCGACAATTTTTTTGTCGGGCGTTTCCCGTTCGTTGACCTGGATAGCGGGGGCAGCGTCGAAGGTTTGGTTAAAAACATCGGCGAACTGATTCAGATGATTCCGTCGGATGCGAAAATCATTCCCGGACACGGCGCGGTTTCAACGATTGACGATTTGAAAGATTATCATCAAATGCTGATCGAAACGACGCTGATCGTCCGCAAATCTATGAAGGAAAGAAAATCGCTCGACGAGATCAAAAAAACGGGCTTGCCCGCACAATACGACAAAGCCAGTTGGAGTTTTATCA
>CAYUGW010000819.1:0-1865 GCA_964444245.1 uncultured Blastocatellaceae bacterium
CAAATATCGCTTATTGAAGCATCAAAGACGAGAAAGAGCGGTGCAAACCCTGAAGCTTATGCCAGAGGATTGCTGGCGGCGTTTCTGTGCGATGTCGCGCTTTTGCAAAAAACTAAAGGAAAACGCACTCTTTCAGAAATTTTTCGGGAAATTTATCAAACTCACCGCTTGCCAAATGAGCCGCAAGACGGCAACATAGCTGTTTTGAGAATTTTGAAGACTCGTGCGGAACTTCGCCCCGTAGTAGAAAATTATATCGAAGGAACGAAAAAAATTAATTGGACGCGGGAACTGGAAATTCTCGGAATCGAAGAAATTACGGAAAATTCCGCCGCAAAATTAAAGGTAAAAGACAGGCTAAACGGGCGGCAGAAAGATTTATTGGATAAGTTGGGTTATAATAATTGGCGGAAACTTTCGGAAAGATCAAAATGAGAATTAGAAATTCAGCAGCAAAATTATTTATTTTTATCTCGCTGACATTAGCTGTTTCGGCATTTAGCGGTTGCGGTCTGGTTGACGCGGTGGTCGAGAATTTCTCTTCGGTCGTCGGACTCAGCGAAACCGGAACGGTGACGGCAAATACGGCGCAGATTCGCAGTTCGTATGCAGTCGTCGCGGCGGATCTTCTGGAAGTCAAACGCGGCGATAAACTCGATATTTTAGATCAGGTCGAGTTTGAAAAAGTTCTCTGGTATCGCGTTCGCGCCGGTGACGAGGATAAAACCGAAGGCTGGATCGAGGCGCAAAATATCATCACCAGCGAATTACTGGAAAAATCCATCGAAATCGCGCAGGAAAATAAAGATTTGCCCGCCCAAGCGACCGGACAGCTTCGCGCCGCTTCAAATTTGCGTCTTTCACCGGAACTCAGCAATGAAAATTTGCTTTACAGGCTTGATAACGGCTCGACTTTTGAAATTATTGACTGGCAATTTGTTCCAAAAGAACAGACTCTCACCACTGACGATTCGGCAAATTCAAATCAGGCAAAATCGAAAAATCCCGATATTGAAGCCGCGAAGGACAAAAACGAACCTGAAAAACTCGAAGATAAATATGATGTTTGGTATCGCGTGCGGCTCGATCCGTCGGTTTCGCCCGCGCCTGCCGGTTGGCTTTTCGGCAGACAAGTCGAGCTTCAAGTTCCGAGCGACATCGTTTTTTATCAAAGCAACACGAGAAAATTTGTCACCTGGCAAAGATTGGACAGTATTTCGACCGAGGATAAGGTTTCGCACAATACATCGGTCAAAATCTCCAGACCGGGAAGCTGGGTGATTTTGTCGCGCACCAACGAAGTTAAGGCACGAGACGGTGTTGAACCCGAATTTGACGGAATTTTATTTCTCGGATACGACAAAATCCGGCAGGAGCATTACACGATCAGGCGGATTGATAATGTCTGGGGCTTGCTTCCCTTAAAGGTCGAAGGAACAGGCGATAAAAGAACCGTTTTAATGCAGCTTTTAAACGCGGATGGCAAAGTGGAAGAAAAACAATTTACGGTCTCCCGTGAAGGCGGCGGCAATTTGAGAGCTACTGTGCCGGACGGGATTTTTATCGAAGCAAAGAAATAAAACAATGAACGAAACAGAAGAAATTGATTTGTATAACCCGTTTCCCGATCCGGTCGAACTGGAAATTACCGACACGCTCGATCTGCACGCTTTCAGCCCGAAGGAAGTGAAATTAGTAACCGAAACTTATCTGGAAGAAGCACGAAAGAAAAACTTCCGCACCGTCAAGATAATTCACGGCAAAGGAATCGGCGTTCAGAGGGAAATCGTCAGAAGCGTTCTGGAAAAAACGGATTTTGTTAAAGATTTCAAAAACGGCGCGGAATTTTCAGGCAATTGGGGCGC
>CAYUGW010000820.1:0-1865 GCA_964444245.1 uncultured Blastocatellaceae bacterium
TTTTCCATTATTATATTAGTAAGATGCGGTTGAGAAAAACTTGAGGCTGTTTTATTTAGAGATTTAGTTTTTTTTTTCGGCTTTATACTTTTGCGGCTTTGCGGTAAAGTTTTTTTTATGAAAACAGCATTAATACATCATCCGATTTATCAAAAACACGACACCGGCATCGGGCATCCCGAAACGCCGAAGCGTTATGAATTGATAATGAACACGCTGAAAAGCGACGAAGAATTCTGGAATTCGCTTTATGAAATCGAAGCGGAAAAAATCTCGCGCGGAATAATTCAGGCGTGTCATACGAAAAAACATTTCGATACGGTCGAAAATGCTTTTTCGGAAGGAAACGAATATCTCGATGCCGACACGATTATTTCGATTCATTCGTTTGACGCGTCCGTTTATGCGGCGGGCGGCGCGTGCAGTGCGGTTGATTCGGTGATGGCGGGCGAGGCGAAAAACGCTTTTGTCGCCGTTCGTCCGCCCGGACATCACGCAACGGGCGAAAACGCGATGGGATTTTGTCTTTTTAACAATGTCGCAATTGCGGCGCGTTACGCGCAGAATCGGTATAAGGAAATCGAACGCGTGGCGATTATTGATTGGGACGTTCATCACGGCAACGGCACGCAAGGCATATTTTTTGACGATCCGACGGTGCATTTTTTCTCGATTCATCAATATCCGTGGTATCCGGGATCTGGAAGCCGGGGCGAAACAGGATTCGGGCGCGGGAAAAATTACACGCTCAATCTTCCGGTCAAAGCAAAAACATTGGCAAGCGTGCAAAAACGGATGTTTGAAAATGCGATCAATGACATTCGCCGGAATTTCAAGCCGGATTTTATCTTTATTTCCGCCGGTTTCGACGCGCATTCATCCGATCCGCTCGGACAATTAAAACTCGAAGACGAAGATTTTATTTCAATGACGAAAACCGTCAAACAATGGGCGCACGAAGTTTGCAACGGGCGAATAGTTTCTTGTTTGGAAGGCGGTTATAATCTGAAAACTTTGGGCGAAACCGTCAAAGCGCATATCGGCGCATTAAGCGAAAATTAGATTTTTCACATTGTTAAGCCGAGCGGTTTTTGACCGCATTTCGACAAGCATTTCAGACTTTTGCGATCAAAGACCGCTTGCTTAACGGGTTAATTGATAAATTAGAAATTCGCTTTTCCAATCGAATTAAAATCAGTTTGCGGTCGAATTGACTTTTTATGTTAGAATCTTCTGAAAAGGATTAAACACTTCAAAAAAACGGAGGAAAAAAAATGCCGGACGTTGAAATTCCATGCGTACAATGCAGAGAAACGTTTATTTTTTCAGAAAAGGAACAGGAAACCTTTTACCAGCGGAATATGGCTTCACCGCAAAGATGCTCGAAATGCCGCTCCAAAAAAGCTGTAAAATCAAGCGATGCGCCGACAAGATTCGAGATAGTTTGCGATCACTGCGGCAAACACGACCGCGTTCCGTTTCAGCCGAAAACAGGACGCTCCGTGCTGTGCCGCGATTGTTTTCAGGCAAGCCGGACTCGCGCTCGAGTCGCTTAAAAAGTTAAAAAAATAAAAAGTGAAAATGTGAAAAAGTTTCCGTGAAAATCGGAAATTTTTCTAATTCTTTATGTTTGAAACTGTAAAATACGAATTAAATGAAACGGTTGCGATTATTACGTTTAATCGTCCCGAAGCGTTGAATGCGCTATCGCTTCAACTGACAAAAGATTTGTTTTCGGCGATTCAAAAAGCGATCGAAGATAAAGCGCGGTGCGTCGTTTTGACGGGCGAAGGCAGAGCTTTTTGTTCGGGCGGCGATCTGCGCGAAATGCGGCAGATGTGGCAAAAAGAAGGCAGAATCGAAGC
>CAYUGW010000821.1:0-1858 GCA_964444245.1 uncultured Blastocatellaceae bacterium
ACAGCTCTGGCGGGAAATCTCGCGGCAATCGGCAGCGTTTTCGGCGCGGGCTGCGGCACGAATAATAATTTAACGCACAGCGGCGCGGCTTCGTGGCTCGCGGGAATTCCAAGTTGGGCAAGAGCGAAAGTTCATTATTCGACGACATCTTTTAAAGACGTTTGGTGGCGTTATGATTACTGCAACATCGCGACGGATTTATTTCTGAACGACCCGGACGACGGCGTAATCGAACGGGCAAGAGGACAACTTCCCGGCGCAAACAACCGCGGACACAAAACCGGCTGGTGTCACACTTCAGGAATGCGCGATCCGGCGCAAACTTCGGATTCATCAAGAAATGCTGATATGAACGCCAATGCGGCGAGGTAGAAATTAGCAATTGAAAAAGAGCAGTAAATATAATTATAAATATTTACTGCTCTTACATTTAGAGCTAAGAAATTGCTTAGAGAAATTTTGCAATTGCATTTTGCTTTAAGAGATGCATTTTGCTTTATGAATTGCCGTCTGCTTTAGCTGACGGATAAGAGATAAAATAATAAAAAGGCTTTAGCCGAACAATAAAAAAGAAAATTCCTTATCGCTTTAGCCTCAAATAAAAACTATGTCATACATCAAAGTTTGGCTGCATTTTGTTTGGTCAACAAAAAATCGAAAACCTCTTTTAACGGATGAAATCAGACAAAAAGTTTTCCGCCACATTCGGGAAAATGCCAAAGAAAAAGAAATTTTTATTGACTATATAAACGGCTATACAGATCACGTTTATTGTTTAGTTTCCCTTTCTCCCGATCATACTTTGAAACAAATAATGCAGCTTATTAAAGGCGAATCTTCATTTTGGATAAACAAAAATAATCTGTGCAAGGAAAAATTCGGCTGGCAGGACGATTATTTTGTTGTTTCGGTGAGTGAATCATTGGTTGATAATGTTCGGGAATATATTAAAAATCAAGAGAATCATCATAAAAAACAAAGTTTTGATGAAGAGTTTGAAAGTTTTCTGAAAAGAGCGGGGTTTCAAAATTTCAAGGATTGAATTTGTGCTAAAGCAAAAAGGATGATTGATTATTTTGCTGAAATTTGGCTAAAGCCGATTGATTCTTAACTAATTGCAATCCGTCGGCTGAAGCGCGACGGCAATTCATAAGAATTTTTAAAGTTTTTACCGATTCGGCTTTAATTCCCGCGGAATCGTCATTAATTCGGTTTGTCTGCCGTCAATGTAATAAACCTTTTCGCCGTCGAAAAATGCGTCTTCTTCGAGCATTATGCGGATTTCTTTTTTCCAGTCTTCAATAAAAACGGCGGCGTTCAGTTCGATGGAATGTGCCGTGTTTTCATAAAGCGGATAATCGCCTTGAACGGGAACTCCGCCCTGCTGATCCCATAAACCGATGGTCGTTCCGGCGGCGTGTCCGTGAAAGCCGATCGGGTGCGTGTAGATCGTGCATTTGATGTTTTCGGTTTTGCATTCGTCGAGCGAGCGTTTAAGAATCTGATTTCCGGTTCTGCCCGTTTTGAAATTTCCGGTCAAAATATCCTGCACGCGGTTTCCCTTTAAGAATGCGTCCTGCAAAAATACGGGCGGCTGTTTTTCACCTGTTTTCAGGACGTAAGCGTGTTGCTGCGTGTCTGTGTTCAGACGCAGATAGGTGATGCCGAAATCAACGTGAAGCAGATCGCCGGGCAAAATTACCTGATCTTCGGGGCGGTCGGAAAATGCGCGGAGATGTTCGAAAGATTCGGGGTCTTTGCGCTGAATCGAAACCGACGGATGAAACCACGTGTCGAGTCCGAGTTCGTTGATGCGGTCGCGATACCACCAAACCACATCATCGGTCGTCGTAACGCC
>CAYUGW010000822.1:0-1855 GCA_964444245.1 uncultured Blastocatellaceae bacterium
AATTTTTAAGCGCGGGTGAAAGCATCGAAGAAATTCTCAATCAATATCCGACGCTCGAACGCGAAGATATTTCCGCTTGTAGAAAGTTCGCTTTGTTTTAAAAGAAACAATTGTGTAATTGATTAGGTCCTTAATAAAATTTAGTAAAAAATCTTTGATGAGTTGCCGTCTGCTTTAGCTGACGGATTATTTCAACAATTAACTCAAGGCTTTAGCCAAACTGTAGAAAAATTAAAAATTCCTTTGTGCTTTAGCTAAAGCTGATTGGATGATTGATTATTTTTAATAAGTTCGGCTAAAGCCTGTTCGAAAAATTAATCCTTACCCGTCAGCTAAAGCAGACGGCAATTCATGATATTTTAGACCTAATCAGCTACAAAATTTTTATGAAAAAGCTTGGTGAAATATTACCTTTACTTGCGGAAGCCATTACTTACGGTTTCCTAAGCAGTATTTTCGTTTTGATTGTATTGTTGATCGAAGATTTTCTAACTGGAATTCAGTGTGTGCCTGGCTTTTCTTGTGATATAAGCGGACGAGGCATACCAATCGGAACTGTTTTAATCAGTGCTGTTCTTGCAGTTATTTTTTGGAATTCACTCTTTGGCAAAATAATAAAATCAACTTTCATCAGATGGTTTTTAATACTGATAACTTCTTCAATCACATCAATTTTATTACAGACGGCATATTTTATTTCCATAAGTCATATGACTATTAATCAAATAATATCAGAACATTTTCCTGACAATGCTTCAGATTTATTTGGAATAAAACTGATGATTAAGATATTTTTAATTTTAACGCCGTTCACTATTTTATTTGCTAATCGCCGCTCACTAGTTGAAAAGTTAAAAAATCTATATGCGTTAAAGTAACTACAAAATGTATCAATCAATCCATTTCAACGCCAAACCGCGAGCGACGACAAACGCTTCAAAACCCGAAGTTTTAGAACAATTACAAAGAATCGTCGGCGCGGAAAATGTTTTAATCGAACCGGAAAAGGTCGAGCCGTACGGTGCGGATGCGGTCAAGGAAAAATTTCCGCCGGAAGCGGTTGTTTTTCCTGCAACGACAAAAGAAATATCGGAAATCTTAAAGCTCGCCAACCGGGAAATTTTTCCCGTCACGGCGCGCGGCGGCGGTGTCGGTTATACGGGCGGCGCGGTGCCGGTTGACGGCGGAATCGTTATCGGCACTGACCGGATGAACAAAATCGTTGAAATAAATGCGGACGATCTTTACGTCGTTTGCCAGCCGGGCTTGACGACTTTTGATTTGCAGCAAGCGGTCGAAGCGTGCGGGCTGCTTTTTCCGCCCGATCCGGCGAGTTATAAAGATTCATTCATCGGCGGCAATATCGCCGAAAACGCGGGCGGGATGCGTACGCCGAAATACGGCGTGACGAAACATTCGGTTTTGGGTTTGGAAATCGTTACCGCAACGGGCGAAATAATTAGAACGGGCGGCAAAACCGTAAAAAATGTCGTCGGTTTCGATCTGACGGGTTTGATGTGCGGCTCGGAAGGAATGCTCGGAATAATTACCGAAGCGACGCTTAAATTGCTGCCGATGCCCGAAGCGACCGCGACCGTTCGCGCTTCGTTTCGGACGATGGAAGCGGCGTGCGAAGTTCTGACAAAATTCACTCCGCACGGTTTGCTGCCGATGGCGATGGAAGTCATTGACCGCAACTGCATCGGCGCAATCGAAGAAAATTTTGCGTTCGGTTTTTCGAGCGAAACAAACGCCGTTCTGCTCGTCGCCGTTGACGGCGAAGCCGCGCAGGTCGAGCGCGAATCAAAACTCGTCGAGGAAATTTTGCGGGAAAACGGCGGTTTCGACATTTTGC
>CAYUGW010000823.1:0-1854 GCA_964444245.1 uncultured Blastocatellaceae bacterium
TTCGCCAGCCGGTCTGTATTTGCAGAATAAAGGTGTCGAACCTAAGGATTTTAACTCTTACGGTTCGCGGCGCGGAAATGACCGCGTAATGCTTCGCGGAACTTTTGCCAATGTTCGCATCAAAAATCTGATGGTTGCCCCCAAAGAAGGGGGCTTTACGGTTTTTCAGCCCGACGGCAAAGAATTATCGATCTACGATGCCGCGATGAAATATAAAGAGAAAAACACTCCGCTCGTAATAATTACCGGGCAGGAATACGGAACGGGAAGCTCGCGCGATTGGGCGGCGAAAGGCACCGCGCTGATGGGCGTAAAAGCAGTAATTGCAGAGAGTTACGAACGCATTCACCGCTCGAATTTAATCGGAATGGGCGTACTGCCGCTTCAATTTAAAGACGGCGAATCGGCGCAAACTTATAACTTGGACGGAACGGAAACTTTTGATATTTCAGGTTTGGAAGAAACGGAAGTTGCGCCGCGTCAGAATGTTACGATGAAAATAAACCGAGCCGGAGGCGAATCGGAAGAAGTGCTTTTGACTCTGAGAATTGACACGCCGATTGAGGTTGAATATTACAAACACGGCGGAATTTTGCCGTATGTTTTACGAGAACTTCTCTCCGGACAATAAAAACAAAAAAAGGTCGGAAAAAATTACAGATTTTCCGACCTTTAGTATTTTAAATTTTTTATAATATTCTAAACTTAATAAACTGACGCGGCTCTCGCGCTATATGTTTGCGGGCGGGCTTCCAATTCAAAAAATCTAACGGGCATCGCGCCGTTTACTCTCACTTTTTCCTTCCGCATTTCATACCATTTATCACAATTTGAACAATGATAAGACTTCATCGAAAAATCCTCTGCTTGAAAATCTATTTCTAAATCGTTATTACAGTGCCAACATTTCATAGCTATAAAACCCTCCTTTTTGTGTTTTATGTATTTTAACACAGGTCAACCATCAAAAAGCAAGCATTTTTTTTCCATAATTCCATAAATAAAGGATAAAACTCATTAAGTTATCCAATGACAACCATTTAAAAGATAAGAAAATTTTATGAAAACCAAGAAATTATATAATTCAGCAGGCAAAAACACTTTTTAAGGGTCTGATTGATATAAATTTTTTTGCGAACTAAAAAATACAAAATCACGTAAGAGATTACCGGAAATTGTCCGGGATACTTAAATTTTTATGTTAGAAGCAATCAATCTTTATAAAACTTACAAGAGCGAAAATGTGGATTACGAGGTTTTGAAAAACATCAATCTGCAAATTAAGCAAGGCGAATGCGTAGCGATTATCGGAAAATCCGGCAGCGGAAAATCAACCTTGATGCACCTGCTGGCGTGTCTCGATAATCCGACTTCGGGCAGCGTTTTGTTTGAAAATGAAGATCTTTCCGTTTTGAATGAAAAACAGAAGGATTCTCTGAGAAATCATAAATTCGGTTTTGTTTTTCAGCAATTCTTTTTGAACGGGCGAGAAACGGTTTTTGAAAATGTCGTTTTGCCGATGAGAATTCGCGGTGCAGAGCAGTATGATTTGACGAAGGACGCGATGGACGCGCTCGAAGCGGTCGGTCTTAAGGAGATGGAAGAAAAGCGTGCCAAAGACCTTTCAGGCGGTGAGAAACAGCGCGTCTGCATTGCGCGTGCTTTGGTCGGAAGACCGCAGGTAATCTTTGCCGACGAACCGACGGGAAATCTCGATTCCAACACGAGCGAATCAATCGAAAATATGCTTTTTAAGTTAAACAAAGAAAAAGGAATTACGCTGATCGTCGTAACACACGATGAAGATCTGGCAGGCAAATGTGAACGGATTATCGAATTAAAGGACGGAGAAAT
>CAYUGW010000824.1:0-1852 GCA_964444245.1 uncultured Blastocatellaceae bacterium
CAAACTCGTCTATCAAAAAACGGGCGTGATCGATCCGAAAATCCTGCGGGCGCAGATTGATAAAATTCTTCCCAAACAAAAGCATAAGTAAACAGATTTCAAATTTCAGATTTCAGATTTCAGATTTCAGATAAACGTTGATTTTCTTGCCAAAAACGAACAGTAAAAATATTAAAAAATCCGATTTGCGAACTATATTACCGACATTTTTTATAAAACCCTGAGTTCATTTATTTTTTTATTGAAGTAAAATCCAAAAACTATTATGGTTAGACAAAGGATTTAATAGTCTTTTAACACGGATTTTTAAAGCAAAGGAAGCAAATCAAGTGAAACCAACTGATATTAAAGACCCGGAATATTTTCATAAGGTCGTTGATTGCCAGTATGCGTGTCCGGCGCATACGCCCGTGCCTGAATATATCAGGCTGATCGCGCAGGAAAAATATACGGAAGCCTATATGATAAATTGGGATTCCAATGTTTTTCCGGGCATTCTGGGGCGAACCTGCGACCGTCCGTGCGAACCGGCGTGCCGTCGCGTTCGCGTCGAAGAAAAACCCGTGGCGATCTGCCGCTTAAAGCGTGTCGCGGCGGATAACAAAGGCGATGTCAAAAGCCTGATGCCGCAAAAACCTTTTCAGCCGAACGGCAAAAAAATCTGCCTGATCGGTGCGGGTCCGGCTTCGCTGACGGTGGCGAGAGATTTAGCCCCGCTCGGTTATGAGCTTCATCTTTTTGACGAACTGAAAAAAGGCGGCGGTTTTATGCTCAGTCAGATTCCGGCGTTTCGTCTGCCGGAAACCGTTCTCGATGAAGAAGTTAATTACATTCTCGATATGGGAATTCATACTTATTTCAACCATTACGTTTCGAGTTTGAAAGAGGTTTTGGAGCAGGATTACGACGCGATTTTTGTCGGAACGGGCGCACCGCGCGGCAAGGATTTGCCGAAATTGCCGGGGCGTTGGGAAGCGAAAGACAATATTCACATCGGGATCAATTGGCTGGCAAGCGTCGCTTTTGAACATATCAAAAAAATCGGCAAAAAAGTTTTGATTATCGGCGGCGGAAATACGGCGATGGATTGCTGCCGGACTTCAAGGCGTTTGGGCGGTGAAGATGTCCGCGTCGTCGTGCGTTCGCCGTTTGCCGAAATGAAAGCGTCGCCCTGGGAAAAAGAAGACGCGATGCACGAAGATATTCCGATTATTGACAATCATCCGCCGAAGGAATTTGTTGTCGAAAACGGCAAACTCAAAGGAATGATCTTTGAAAAGGTCGAAGCCGTTTATGACGAAAACGGCAAACGCCGGCTTGTGCCGACGGGCGAACCGGACGTTTTTATGGAAGCCGACGACGTGATCTTGGCAATCGGACAGGAAAACGCTTTCCCTTGGATCGAACGCGATATCGGCGTTGAATTCGACGAATGGGAAGTGCCGGTTTTGGATAAAACTACGTTTCAATCAACTCACCCGAAAGTTTTCTTCGGCGGCGACGCGGCGTTCGGTCCCGAAAATATCATCACGGCGGTCGCTCACGGACATCAGGCGGCGGTTTCGATTCACCGTTTGTGTTGCGGCGAAGATATAAATAATCGCCTGTCGCCGTTCGTCAATCTGCAAAGCCAGAAAATGGGCATTCACGAATGGGCTTACGACAGCGAAATCGCCCACGACGAGCGTTATATCGTGGCGCAAGCCGATAAAAAAGTAACCTTGAAAAACCGCAAAGTCGAGGTCGAACTCGGTTTCGATAAGATCGAAGGATTTAAAGAAGCGCAACGCTGCTTAAACTGCGATATGCAGACGGTTTTCACCGAATCGAAATGTATCGAATGCGATGCCTG
>CAYUGW010000825.1:0-1852 GCA_964444245.1 uncultured Blastocatellaceae bacterium
GAAAAAATAAAAATTTCGGGAATGCCGATCAATCCGAAATTCTGTCCGGTTGACGAAAAAGCCGCACAAAATGCCCGCAAAGCGTTCGGTTTGGATGAGGAAAAATTCACCGTTTTTGTCAATGCCGGTTGGGTCGGCGGCGGAAATATTCCGAAAATCTTTAAAGAATTAATTAACGGCGAATTGGATATTCAGGCGATCTTTCTTGCCGGAAAAAATGACGAATTGAGAAAAGAAGCCGAAGAATTGGCGAAACAGGCAAAATTCCCGGTTAAAGTCATCGGTTATTCCGATGAGATCGAAAAATTAATGCAGTCGGCAAACGTGATGATTTCAAAACTCGGCGGTCTGACCACATTTGAAGCTTTGGCTTGCAATCTGCCGATCATTGCCGACACGACAACTCCGCCGATGCCGCAGGAAGCCGGAACGGTTAATTTAATTGCAAAACGCGGCGCGGGAATTTTATTGGAAAAAGCTTCTGACATCGTGCCGACAATTCAAAGTCTCTTAAACGATTCGGCGAAATACGCACAATTAAAAGCCGCAACTATGACTATGACAATTCCGAATTCAACGCAGAATATCATCAGGGAAATTTCCGCGCTTCTTCCGGCAAAAACCGAGACTCCGCCGCCAACCGCCGTGGCAGCCGTCCAAAGATAAATCTCGAAAAGTTAATTTTTTTTCTCGCAACTTGTGTCTTTTGCACATTTTCATTAACCTTTCCTAGTGTTATTTTTTATCAATCATTTAAAAGTTTGGAGAATTTTGTTTTGAGTCTTTTATTAGAAGGAAAACGCGCATTTATTTCGGGCGGAACACGCGGAATCGGCGCGGCACTTTGCGAAGTTTTTGCCCGCGAGGGCGCGGATGTGGCGTTTAATTATCATTCGAGCGACGATTTGGCGGAAGAGGTAAAAAAGAAAATCGAAGCGCACGGGCGGAAAGCGTTGGCGTTCAAAGTTTCCGTGACCGACCGCTACGGAATGAAGCATCTCGCCCGCGAAATCAAAGATGCGTGGGGCGCGATCAATGTTTTGGTCAATAACGCCGCCGTCAATAAACCCGATAATTTTGCGACAACGACCGACAAAAGTTGGGATTGGGTGGTTGATACGAATGTCAACAGTCTTTTTGCCGTAACAAAACCTTTTTATAAACAGATGATTCGGGAAAAGCAGGGCAATATTCTGAACATTACGTCGGTCGGCGCGATTCGCTCGCTTCCGACATCGGTTCATTACGCGACTTCAAAAGCGGCAATGATCGGTTTTACGAAATGCCTTTCACGGGAAGCCTCAAATTTCGGCATCACGGTCAACGCGATTGCCGCCGGAATTTTTGATACCGATTTGGGACATACTCTTCCGCAGAGACTTCTGCAAATGCACGATTTTTGGGTTTCAAAAGGCAGAGTCGGGCAGCCTGCGGAACTCGCCGAATTTGCCGCCTTTTTATCCAGCGACCGCAACAGTTTTATGAACGGCGAAGTTGTTATCGTTGACGGCGGCGCGGTAACGTAAAAAAGTTTTTAAAGATAAAAAAGACTGCGAAAACTAATCTTTTCGCAGTCTTTTTTTTGCAAAACTCTAAGAAATCTTTTATTAAAACTCGTCAAACTGCTTTCTTTGCACAAAATAGCCGTAAAGATTTTTTATATTTCAGCCTGATATTTTTTGCATTTTAATTGCAAGTGAAATTGAATTTCAATTCTATATTGTTGAAAATAAACAACTTAATTGACTTATTAGGTTATTGTTGATATTATTTGCAAAGTAAATTTTTAGTTTTCTAGTTTATAAAAAAGGGATAAGAAAATGGCAAGAGCAGAATTAGTCGAAAATTTGAA
>CAYUGW010000826.1:0-1838 GCA_964444245.1 uncultured Blastocatellaceae bacterium
CCGAAAGTCGCGCCGAATTGTTTTTCCTTATAATCGGCAACCGCGTCCTTGATAAATAATCCGGTGATCGTCCCGAGCGGAGTTTTAGCACCGATTGCCTGCAATTCGCCGACCCAGCGAAAATCCGTTCCCGTGCCGCGAATATTGCCGATCAATTGCGGGTAATCGATGACAAAATCTTCAAAGGTCAGCATTTCCGCCACAGCTTTGCCGTTGGCGTTGTACATCGAATCACCGTAATCAGCCACAGCGTTTACTTTTACGGCTTTCAGACGAATGTTGTCCGCCGCCAGAGATTCCGAGAAAATCTCGCCTTCGACTTTGAATACATCGCCTTCGCCCGTTACGGTTCCGCTGAAATTTCCGATGCCGCGAAGCGAAGTTCCGAGCGGGAAAACGGTCGAAGTCTGCGTCAGATCAACCGTCGAATCAATTTTCAGATTATATTTCGGAGATTCCCAATCGGTCAGCGTTCCGGTCAGATTCGATTCGCCGAGCGGCGTTATCAGCGTTAATTGAGAAATTTCCGCGCCTTCATTAAAAGCAATGCCCGTCGCCCGAATCGTGACGGGTTCGACCTTGCTTTCATCGTAAGTAAACTGCGAATCGGTCGAAGAAAAATTTACTTTGTAACGCTTTTGCTCGTCCGGAACTTCGTAGTTTTCGGGTTCAAAACCGAGAGAGACATTTTTTGCATCGGCAGAGATTTTGCGCTGAACATCGCCGAAATGAACGACTCCGTCCTGCAGAGAAAATTTTACGGATGTGTATTTAAAATTGACACGCGAACCGGCTTCATCTTCGACCAGTTTGAGATTGGCGAAATTTGAATTGCCGTTTTCGTCAAAACTTACCCACGCTTCAACGTCGCGTAGATCGGTCGTGTCAATGCTGATGTCGCGGCTGAGCTGCCAGGCGTAAAGGTCTGTAATTGTTAAACCGAGATCCGCTTCACCGATGCGAAAAAGCCGCTCGCCCGTGATTTTGTCGTTAAATGTCGCGTTTCTAAGCTGCAGTCGAAGGGGAGAAACTCTGACCTCGAAAACATCTGCATCAAAAACAACGCCGATTTCATCCATTTTGGCGACGAATTGCGTTTTGATGTAGTTATCAAAGTAGCCGATGCGGTATAAAACCGTCACTAAACCGGCGATCAAAACCAGAAGAATCGCCGCCGCGCCGAACGCAATTCCGACATTTCGCCGCGTAAAAACCCTTCTTTGCCGCACTGATTCCACCGGAGATTCTTCCGCAGATTCTTCCGCCGCGTCTTCCTGCCCTGCTTGTTCCTGAATTTCTTCAGCTTTGTTATTTTCTTCTGACATTTAATTCCCGGAGAGAGTAATTAAATTTATTTCAAAGGGGTTTATTTATACTCGGTTTTTTTCTACTGATTATTGTAGAACTATTTAAGATATTTATCCAAACAATATCAAACGGATTCGATATTAACAATTTCCAGATCAAACGCTTCAATCGCATTAATGCGCGGCGGATGATTTGTTAAAAGATCTATTTTCTTTACTCCGAGATCGTTTAAGATCTGCGCTCCGATCCCGTAATCGCGCGCATTTCCGTAACCCGTTTCGCGTTTTGCCGCCTGAAAATCGAGATTTTTTTCCTGCATTACGGCGTAAGTTTGAAGCTGATGAATCAAATCGAGATTATGTTCGCGCTGCCTCAGATAAAGAATCACGCCTTTTTTTGCATCGGAAATTTTTTTCAGCGAAGCCCGAATCGCCTGCGCCGCTTCGCCTAAATTCGAACCGAACATCGCAAAAGTTATATTCTCGGTTTGGACGCGCACCAAAACGGGTTCGTTGTCCGGAGAAAAATCT
>CAYUGW010000827.1:0-1831 GCA_964444245.1 uncultured Blastocatellaceae bacterium
TCGCCCGGCGGCAGCATCTGCAATTCGTCGCGCAGTCTGCCCGAACTTCCGCCGTCATCGGATACGGCGACGATTCCCGAAAGATTTTTTATCCAGACAGGTTCGTCTTCATCGGCTTTGACAAATCTTTTCAGTCCCGATAAAAGAGTCGAAAGACCGTTTCCGCCGCCGATGGCGACAAAGTTTAGACCTTGCGAACTTTGTGAAAATAAATGATTTTTCATTTTTTACTTGATGGAATCAGTGTCAAATTCGTCCGGCGAGTTTTTTGGGATTTATAAATTACTTTGAATTCTGAGAAATAAATTTGTATTAATTATCTTTTATAAGAGCAATTAGCCTCAAAAAGTGTAACATTTTCCATATTCTTGAGCAACGGTTTAGTTTGGCGGGGAATTTAAGTATCTTAAATATTTAATGTTAAAAATGTATAAACACAAAAAAACACTTGAAGCAATTGTAATCAATGTGCTAAATTAATAGAGTGGTTTGTTAAAAACTCATCAAGCAAATCACACGAGCAAACTAATTGAAAAACTTGCAAATGTCTTACCTTAATTAATCAAACTATCGAGAGAGAGAAAAAATTAATGGCAGAAACGCCCGTTATTTTACACGAACAACAGTTTCAGAATATTAAATCCGTTCTCGCACGGCTTTGCGTCGAATGCATCGCCCGCGTGGTGTTTCTGGTTGACCGCGACGGTCAGCCGATTGCCTTTTCGGGCGACATCGGGGATATGGATACAACAAGTTTTTCCAGTCTGGCGGCGGGAAATGTCGCGGCGACGACGAGTATGGCAAAACTTATCGGCGAAAATGTTTTTCCGGCAATGATCCACGAGGGCGAACGCGAAAGCATTTTTATCAGCATTATCGGCAGAAGTTTGCTGGTCGTGGTTTTCGATGAAAAATCGACGCTCGGTTTGGTTAAAATCAGAGCGAAACGGGCGACTTATGAGATTGCCGAAATTTTAGAAAGAGTCGCCCATGATTCGGCAAACCGAAGTCTGGAAGATACCGCATTTTTTGCCGATATTACCGATGAAGATATTGACAGCCTTTTTAATTAGTTTTGATTTGCATTTGAAAATCAAAAATCGAAGATAAAATTATGACATTTATTAATTACGCATCACGCGAAATTAACTGCAAAATAGTTTATTACGGTCCGGGTTTATGCGGCAAAACGACGAACCTGCAATATATCTATGATTCGACCGCGCCGCAAGCCAAAGGTAAATTAATCTCTCTGGCAACCGAAACAGACCGCACGTTATTTTTCGATTTTATGCCGCTCGAACTCGGCACGGTTCGCGGCTTTAAAACGCGTTTTCACCTCTACACCGTTCCCGGACAGGTTTATTACGATGCGTCGCGCAAATTGATCTTAAAAGGCGTTGACGGCGTTGTGTTTGTTGCCGATTCACAGGAAGAGCGGATTGATGCCAATATCGAATCGCTTTATAACTTAGAAGAAAATCTGCAATCGCAGGGCTACGATTTAAAGGATTTGCCGTATGTTTTGCAGCTCAATAAACGCGATTTGCCGAATGTTATCTCAGCCGAAGAATTAACCGCCGAACTCCAGCGCAAAGGCGAACCCGTTTTTGAAGCCACCGCGCCGACCGGAGTCGGCGTGTTCGACACGCTCAAAGCCGTCGCCAAACAGGTTTTGACCGAACTCAGGAAAAGTTAAAAGCTTGTTTGTTTTATTTCAATTAAAAACTTTTGAAACTTCAGACAATAATCAGGAGTGTTGACATAAAAATTTAGAAGCCATCTCAAAAATACAAACCACCGTTAAGCAAGCGGTCTTTGACCGCGTTTC
>CAYUGW010000828.1:0-1831 GCA_964444245.1 uncultured Blastocatellaceae bacterium
ACCGGGAAAAATCATTTCAAAGGTAGGCGCGGAAGGCGTTTATCTGGCGGGCGTTGTGCCGTCCGCAAAATGGAAAACGGGTTTGGGAATCGCCTTCAAGATCGAAGACGGCGAAGACAAACGCGCTCGTCCGGTCGTCGCGGTCGAACTTTTGCGGCAGTTGGGAATTTTAGGCGAAAGCGATTTAAATGAAATTTCGCCGATGAAAATTTTCAACCGGCGCGGCGATGCGGTCGGAAAAGTCGTGGCAAACTTTGAATTTTAGAAATTAGTAAAAATTGATAAATGATAAGTGAAAATGGATAATTAAAGAAAATAATTATCCATTTTCCGTTTTCCATTTTCCATTTTAAATATTATGACGCAAACACAACAAAATTTTCCGCCGAAACTCGAAAAAACTCCGAGCGGCGAAATAAATGCAAATTCGCTGGCGGATTTGCTCGAATGGTTTTTAAATTACGATCCGAAAGTCGCACTTGTCCGCCATAAAAATGTCGAAGAACTTTTTCAATGGAAACAAGCGGACGATGCGGCGCACGGCACAAATCCGTATCCGTTTGAAAATGCCGAAGCGCGTTTTGCCATCGGAGCGTTTCAGGCACTCGCGGAAAACGATTCGGCGGAAAAATTGAATGCGTGGATTTCGGATGTCGTACAGGCTCTCGGCGAATCCAAGCAAATGAATGAAGAATTTACTCAAAGCTATAAATTAGCGACACGCGAAGGAGCTTCGCACATCGAAGAAGCCGAAAAAATCCCTGCAAAAATCGAGCGCAGACTTTATCTTTCAAGCTGTTGGCTCGAAGCCCTCTGCACGGCGGAAGCGAGATTTTTGGGCTGGGTTTATCAGGAACTTTACGGTAAACCTTTTCAGCCCTCGCAAAGTTCCTGAAATTATTAATAAATCAAATAATCGTTTGGAATCCACGCTTTAGCGTGCTTCCGCCCGCAAAGCGTGGCGGAAAAGCCGCATAAATGCGGGACTCCAAACTTTTTGCAAAAAATTAAGACGCGGGATTTTTCAAAATTTCAGCCAACGCCGTTAATCGCGCTGAATCTGTGCTGTTCTTCAACGTTTTCGCGCTCTTTTCCAAAACGGGCGCGAGTTTTTTGAGTCTTCCGACATCTTTTTTACCCAATTTTGAGTTTTCCGCGCTTTGAATCGTTTGCCGCAAATTTGCGATTTGTTCGGAATCTAAAGATTTAGCCCGTTCGATCTGATCGACATAAGCCTTTGCGATTGCTAAACTTCGCGGAAACACGATTCTTTCCTGATTCTGCACATTAAGTTCTGCCACGCGAATCGATTTCGCCGCGTCAATCTCGTTCTGCGTCAAAAATTGCGTCGGCGTGAGTTCAAAAATGTCCAGACCGCGAGCCATCTCCGAACCGTAAATTTTTCCGTTATACCAGTAAGCAGACCAGTATCCGCCCATATTCAGCACATTCGGATCAATCGCGCCGCGGTCGAAATAAGCGATCTCGACCGGATTTTTCGGGTCGGTAAACTCCATAATGGAAATGCCGCCCTGATACCAGGCTTGAACTTTTATGTCGCGCCCCGGAACCGGAATAAGCGAACCATTGTGCGCGACGCAGTTTTCGCTGTCGCTCTGCGCCGCCGGAAGTTTGTAATAGCTGGCGAAATTCAATTTATTATTTTCTAAATTGAAAATGGCATTTGCGCCCCAGACGTTCGGATCGTTTGCGCGGCATCGCGCTCCCATTCCGCCGCCCCATTCATCCGTAAACACGACCGTTTTGCCATCGTTTGAAAACGAAGCCGAATGCCAGTAAGCGTAATTCGGATCATTGACCGCATCGATCC
>CAYUGW010000829.1:0-1823 GCA_964444245.1 uncultured Blastocatellaceae bacterium
ACGCAAACCGCGCCGGCGAATGATGATATTACTCTGGTGATTGTCAAAAAAATATGACAAACCATATTTTATTTGTTAAAACTTGTTGACCAAACGCATTGTTTTGAATTAGAATTAAAACCAGCGAAGCTCTTCGCTGTTACTATTCAAAAACAATGCCTCCGTCAAATAAAAAAGTAAAATTAATATATTTTGTAATTATCACACTTCTGCTCGTGGGGTTGGTTCCGCTTGTTTTGACGGGTTGGTTTTTGTCCGACAAAAGCGGCAAAGAATTGCGTTCGGTCGAAAATCGTTATCAAACTCAGCTGGTGCAGGAAAAAGCGAATCAGCTTGAAATAGTCGCGCTTCGCTACCGCGATCTGGTCGGAAGTTACGCGAAAGCGGTCGAACTGAACGATAATCTGGCAATACTTTCCTCGCCGCAAACCGAAGAAAAATTTAGTCAGACGCTCAAAGATAATCCGAATGTCGTCGCGTTTTTCGTCAAACCGGCGCAGGGCGAATCGCTGGCGGTTTTTCGTTCGGAAACGATTCAAAAAGGCGAAATCGAAAAATTCGCCGCATCAACGCTCTCTAATCTTAACAATCAAAAATTCGTTTTCGGACAACCGCAAAAAATCGAATCGAGCGGCGAGATCGTCTTCACGGTTGCCGCGCCGGTTGTTATTCAAAATCAAATGTCGGCGGCGGTGATGGCGGTCGTTTCGGTGCGCGAAATCGCGCGGATTATGGCAGCGCAGCCGATGACCGAAGCCCAGCTGTGGGAAGCCGGTTTGCCGATGGTTTTTGTCGTGGACAAAAACGGAAACGCGGTTTTTCATCCCGATCAAAATGTAACTCTCAATCAAAAATCCTTTAATGATCTGAAAATCGTTCAGGAATGGAAAGAAACAAATCTGCAGATTCAATCGGCTCTATTTCCATTCGAGGCGGAATATAACGGCATCGAACACGCAATGATCGGTGCATATTCGACGGCGAGTTTCAGTCAGGATTTGAATTTCGGCGTGATCGCGATGCAGGACGAAAGCCGCGCTCTGGCTTCGGTCGGCGAGATGCGCCGCCAAACCTGGATGATAAGTCTGGCGTTTGCTTTATTGGCTTTACTCGTCGGAACTGTTTTTGCACGTCAATTGACACAGCCATTATTAAATCTGGTTGCCGCCGCACAGAAAATTGCCGCCGGAGATTTTTCTTCGCGAGTCGAAACAAAAAATGTTACGGAAATCGGCACTCTTGGTGAAACATTCAATCTAATGACCGATAAATTAGAAGAACAAATCGCCAAACTTGCTAAAGCCGCGGAAGAAAACCGCGAACTGTTCGTCGGTTCGGTCAAGGCTCTCGCCGCCGCGATTGACGGCAAAGACCGCTACACACGCGGACATTCCGAACGAGTCTGCCGCGTTTCGGTCGCCATCGGTCAGCGAATGGGAATGGATGCGGAAGAACTCGAAAAACTGCGCATCAGCGCACTTTTGCACGACATCGGAAAAATTGCGATTGACGATTCGATCCTCAAAAAACCCGCCGCTTTAACGGATGAAGAATACGAAATAATGAAAACTCATCCGCAGCAAGGCTACAAGATTATGAAAAATATTCCGGCAATGAAGGACTTTTTGCCCGGAATGTATATGCACCACGAAATGATCAACGGGCAAGGTTATCCGCAGGGCTTGAAAGGCGATGAAATTCCTCTGCAAGCAAAAATCGTTTCGGTTGCCGACACATTCGACGCGATGACGATTGACCGTCCGTATTCAAAGGGAATGGAACTCAAAGCCGCGCTGGAGAGAATCGGCAGTTTTGTCGGCACG
>CAYUGW010000830.1:0-1815 GCA_964444245.1 uncultured Blastocatellaceae bacterium
GAATCCGCCGCTAACGCGATATTTTTGTTGAAAAGACTGAAAACCAAACTGACGCTTAAAATTGTCACTAAAACAATCGCGGTCGAAAGCATAAAACCGCCGAATTTTTTGTTTTCCTTCTTGTGATTTCTCGATTCGATTAAATTGTCTAACATCTTTTTTTTCCTCCTGATTTTGCGGTGCCGTGCGGGTCAAAGGATGAAAATGTACAAAGTGCGCGTTTCAGCCGTTTTTTTTCGGCAAAATGCTCGCTCTCGTTTAATTAGACACTTATTTTTGAGATTTGTTCCCTGAAGGTGAAAGAAAAAATCAGTATAGCGAACGGTAGTGAGTCGTTCGATTTTCATTCGACTTGATTTGAATCAAACCTGCTTGACTGAGGTTACGCAAGGACTGGAGCGCAAGCGTCCCCGCTTGCAACCGTCGCGTGAGCGATGGAAAAGAGTTAGCGTAAAATCAAGATTATTCAATGCACAGGCTTTTTCGCGCTATCGCGCTCATTGCAAGCGGGGACGCCCAGCGCTCCAGTCTTTATTTTCTTCTTGTAACATCAGTTATTGATTTTCGTATCTTTTATCGAATCTTTTGATTTGCTCCTCAATCGAATAAGCACTGCCTAATTCGATCAAAATTCCTTTCTCTTTCAGAATTAAAATCGGCGCACAACTGCCGGGAACCATCGGCAATTTTGTTTCTAACCAGGATTTGGAAGTAAATTGAAAAAACCAACCGTAATTTTTTTCGATTATTTTATTTTCCAGTAAAATCGGTTTGTAATTTTCTTCAAATTCATTAGAAGCTAAATGCTTTTCAACCAAATCTTTAGCTTCTGTTAAAGTTATACTCATTTTTCTTAGTTTCCCGAAAAAATCAGTATAACGAGTCCTTCGATTTTCATTAGACTTGATTTGAATCAAACCTGCTCACTACCGTTCGCTATACTGATTTAATGATTATTTCTTCTTCGATTTATGTTTTTCCTTAAGGCGAATCGGCGTGGCGAAAAAGTCGAACTTTTCGCGCAGACGGTTTTCGATATAGCGCAGATATGAGAAATGTAGTCCGGCTTTGCTGCCTGTTCCGCCGGAAGTGAACACGACGAAAAACGGCGGACGGATTCCCGATTGCGTGATGTATTGAACGTGCAGACGCGCTCTGCCGCCTTTGCCCGGCGCACTTCCGCCGCCGACTTTCGGCTGCATTATGTTTTCTTCAAAAAATTGATTGAGTTTTGATGTCGTAACTCTTAAATTCCGAGCTTCGTTCGCCTTTTGAACAATCGGCAAAATCCGGCTGACGCGCTGCCCGGTCAGAGCGGAAATCGTCACGACGGGCGACCAATCGAGGAATTTTAGTTTATCGCGCAGATTTCTTTCGTATTCGCTCGCCGTTCCCGTGTCTTTTTCTTCGAGAATGTCCCATTTATTGACGGCGATTATTAAACTGCATCCCGAATCGAGTGCGTAACCCGCGATGCTCGCGTCCAAGTTTGCCACACCTTCGACCGCATCAATCACTAAAATCGCAACATCGGCGCGTTCCAGAGATTTTCGCGCCATGACGACCGACATTTTTTCCGCCATTTCGGTCGTTTTTCCTTTGCGGCGAATTCCTGCCGTGTCAATTATCAGAAATTTTTGCCCGTCAACCGTTAGATGCGTGTCAATCGCATCGCGCGTCGTTCCGGCAATCGGCGACACAATGACTCTTTCTTCGCCGAGAATTTTATTTAAAAGCGAAGATTTCCCGACATTCGGGCGACCGATGATCGCCAGTTTTATTTCGTCTTCTTCTTCATCTTCGGTAGTCGCCGAA
>CAYUGW010000831.1:0-1804 GCA_964444245.1 uncultured Blastocatellaceae bacterium
TTCGAGCCGTCTGGACAAAAAAAGTTTCCGCATCCAACGCGATTTGTGGCGCGGCGGTTTCGGCGCGGCGAGCAAAGACGGCGTTTTTGTTCCCGAACCGCTTGCCGCAATTCGCGAACTGCAAATCTGGTTTCAGCGAAAAGCGGCGGGCGAAGCGGCGTTTCCGCGTCTGGCGCGAAAATCCGACGGGAGCGAAACGGCGCGGCGCATCGCCGAAGCGATTTATAAACTTCACCGAACCGAACTTCCGCCGTCGGCGCGTCGTCCGCACACGATAACGGACGAACTAGAAATCCTGCGCGACCGTCTGGGGAAAGTCGCCGATAAAAGACCGGATTGGCGAAAACGTCTGGAAAATCTGTTTGAAGCGTGCGCGAATTTAGGCGCGAAGATTTCGGGCGAAAAACAAACCACGATTCACAGAGATTTTTATCCCGATCAGGTAATTGTTACGGATAAAGAGATTTATCTGCTTGATTTCGATTTATTATGCGCGGGCGATCCCGCGCTCGATGTCGGCAATTTTATCGGGCATATCGCCGAATTCAGCCTTCGCACAAACGGCGATCACCGCGCTTTGCAAGCATGCGAAACAGCATTTGCCGAACGCTACGCCGAACTTTCCGGCGAAAGTTTGGAAAGAATCGAGGCTTACGCGACGCTGACGCTGGCGCGGCATATTTTTATCAGCACGCAGTTTGACGGGCGAAACAAAATTACGGAAAAGCTGCTGGAAATTTGTGAGGGACGATTATCGTCGGAGCGCGGACGGCTCGTCTGCGCTCCGACAAGGGAAAAACTTATGTTCTTTGAAAAATAAATAATGTAATAAAAAATCAACTTTTTCGCTGGGAGCGCGGGCATCCTTGCCTGCCACGTCGCTTGAAAAGCGGCGTGAAATGCCTTTGCCGATCAATCTGCCTTGAATGAATTCGGAAATTGTTTTCGTGCTTTCGCACTCAGCACGCAAGGATGCGTGCGCTCCCAGCAAAAATGCTTTTAAACTTTTTACGGCTTTATTTTTTCAAAAACCAATAGTTTTTATTACGGCATTTATTTTTCTAAGACTGGATGCGTGAACTTTTAACAAGGGCTTCTTGAAAATGGAGGGAAAATGAAAAAGTTTTATTTGAATATTTTTATAATTTTGATCGCATTATTTGCGGCGGAGCAGATTCGTTCGCAGGAAAAACAAACGGCGGAAGCGTCAAAAAACGCCTCGAAAACGAAACAAACGACGGTCTGGAAGGTTTACGTCACCGATCCGTACGCTTCAAAGGACAAGGAAAAAACTTCGCCTGAAGCAAAAAAATCCGCCGCCGTAAAAAAAACCGCTTCGGCGAAATTTACGCAAACTTCTGCGAAAACCGCCGATAAAAAAACTTTAGCGAAATCATTTGACGACAAAACGAATTCCGATCTGAACAGGTCTCCGGCGCGAAATTCGGCTTACGGCGAAGGCAAACGCTGGATGTTTTATCTGACGTTTTCCGGCGCGTATTATTCCAACATCAATCACGATGAAACGGACATAGACGATTACGGCATCGTTCCCGGCGCGGGCGTTTATTTTCGCAATCGTCCGAACAATCCGAATTTCGAGTTCAGATACGAAATCGGACAGCACGCTTACCGCAAAACCGACCGCTGGGATCGGACGAGCCACAGCCTGCAAATAAAGAGCGAAAATAAAATTTCAAACAAATGGATTTCCGAAACCGAAGGCGAAATCACGCTCAAAGGCTCGAACGAAGACCGCGAATTAACGAATCGTTATTCACTCACACAGTTTTTTCAATATCGC
>CAYUGW010000832.1:0-1804 GCA_964444245.1 uncultured Blastocatellaceae bacterium
TGTTGATCTTCCCGTATTCGCTCATCCATTTCTGGTAAATCGGTCTCGGAAAAGTCGCCCCGGCGCCCCCGAGATTGATCGTGCCGCCGCTGTCGGTCGTAGTTTCGCCGTCTTTAGATCCCATCGTTTCGCCGCTGCAGGCCAAACCGGAGGCGACGGAAAAAACCAAAAGCATTAAAAATAAATTTCTCATAAAGTTTTTCATTTCAGATTCCTAATCTCCTGAACGAACCGGTTTTCCAAAGTAAAACGATCCGTCAAATCAAAATTGTCTGCCGTCCGTCCGGGAAACAATACGAAACGCAAAATAAACTTTTGAATTGAAAGGCCGGTTTCAATGCAAAGGTTTATTTTTATTGTTTACATAGATTAAGCAAGACTCTTTCAGCACGGTTTCGGACGAACTAAGTTTTTGATTATAGATTAAATCAGTCCTGCGATTGTTAAATTATACTTAAATTTTTAAGCATCGTAATTTTTTACGATGCAGATTTAACATTTCGGTAACATTGTTCTAACATAGTCGTTATACAATTTCCGTTTACAACAAAATTTCAAATTTAAGTGCGCTGCGAGCAAGACCCCCGAATGTGCTTAAAGTTGAAAAATCCAAATAATACAAAGAGAAAAAAATGGATCTGGTTAACGAATTGGGAAACGATTTAGTCCTTGCTATGTTAGTGGAGAAAAAACATTCCGAAAAGCTCGATTCCAGAGAAATCCTGCCTTTGATCAGTAAGATCAGAGAGGTTCTGGAACCCGTCTCGGCCAAAGATCATTCCTATACGCCGGTCATCGTAAGCGTTACCGAAGCTTCAAATTCGCATTGATCGAATACATCGTTTTATCCGTTTTGGTGTATCCCGCGGAACCTTTTAGTCATCTTTTAGTCATATCGAAAGTTAAATTCCGTCCGGAATCCTTCCGTCCGGAATTTGTTTCTTTACGCATCTTTACTCTTTTTTACCAGTCTTTAAGGGGGTCAGGCGAACGAACGGGCCGGCGAATCCCATCCTAACAATACCTTTTGGGCATAATTATTGCCTATTTACCCTATGTTGAACTAAAATAGTACATATCAGCAAACATACAATTTATCAGTTAAACAAATTTCGGGAGGAGAAGATGAGAAAACTTAATTTACGCAGACAAATATCGGCATACTTTCTGGTTTGGGTGATGTTAATGATGCCCGTCGCGGCATTGGCGCAGACCGCTATCAAAATGCCGAAAAACAAGTATAAAATTCAGGACGACGTGCAGATCGGTAATGAATATTCGGTCAAGGTCGAACAGGAGTTTCCGATTCTCAACGACCGGGAATCGACCGATTATGTCGAAGACGTCGGCCGTCGGCTCGTCAACGGAATCCCGAACGAATTTCAGGAATCGGCCTTCCGCTATCGCTTCAAGATCGTCAATGCCAGCGACATCAATGCATTCGCGCTGCCGGGCGGCCCGATGTATGTCAACCGAGGGATGATCGAAGCGGCCAAAAACGAAGGCGAAATGGCCGGCGTGATGGCGCACGAAATCGCCCATGTCGCTCTGCGGCACGGGACGGCCCAGGCGACCGAACAATCGAGCCTCAAGAATCAGATTTTAGGTATCGGCGCGATACTCGGCGGCGCGATACTCGGCGGCCAGACCGGCGCCCAGCTCGGTGCGCTCTTCGCTCAGGGATATTTCCTGCGTTACAGTCGTCAGTATGAATCGCAGGCCGACATTCTGGGAGCGCGGATTCTGGCCAACGCCGGTTACGACCCGCGCGCCATGGCGCAGTTTTTCGAGACGCTCCAGGCGC
>CAYUGW010000833.1:0-1798 GCA_964444245.1 uncultured Blastocatellaceae bacterium
TTTTGATTCTTCTCTGTTTTGTTTATTTGTTTTCGATTGCCCGAAGCCGGCATTTGAAATTAAACCGATCAGCAGTATTGAAACGAATGTTGTCAAAATTTTTTTAGTCATCTTTTTTTACCTCTTTCCTCAAAAATTTTATTTTGATTGAATTTTAATCAGCTATAATTTATGCTTTGGTTGGAAAAAAGTGGTTAGAAAACGGTTAGATTTCGGTTAGAATTTCGCTAATTATTCAAATTTTGACAAAAATGAGCGAGCCAAAACCAATTTACGAGTTCGGCGAATTCCGGCTAAATGTTGAAGAAAAACAGCTTCGGCGGCTAAGCGGAGAAATTGTTGCGCTTTCGCCGAAGACTTTTGAATTATTGACTTGTTTGGTCGAAAATCACGGTCATTTGCTTTCCAAAAATGAACTTCTCGACAAAGTTTGGACGGATTCGTTTGTCGAAGAAGGCAATTTGAAACTCAATATCCACGCGCTGCGGCAAATTCTACCGAAAACTTTTATCGAAACCGTGCCGAAACACGGCTACCGGTTTGCAGGCGAAGTCAAGGAATTAAATCAGATAAATTTTAATCAAAACATTTCGGCGCAAAACATCTCCGTTCAGCAAACCGCCGTTCCGACAGTCATTGACGGGCAATCGGTCATCAATCAGCAAACCATCGTTTTAACCGAAGAAGCCGCCAAAACCGTCGCCGCGTCACTCAATAAACAAGTCCGCAAACAAACCTTTATCTATTCGGCACTTGCGCTGATTTTTATCGGATTAATCGGTCTTTCGGCGTATTATTTTTGGAAAACTCCGGAAGCTGAAACCTCGCGCGTGAAAACAATTGCGGAATTTCCTTCGCGTTCGATGGCGGTTTTGCCCTTTAAGAATTTAACCAAAGATAAACAGGACGAATTTTTGAGCATCGGTTTGGCTGATTCTTTAATTACGAAATTAGGCTCGATCAATCGGATTTCGGTGCGCCCGACCAGCGCGGTTTTGCCTTTCGACGAAAATACCGCGCCGCAAATGATCAGCGAAAAACTGCAGGTCGAGATAGTTTTGGAAGGCACGATTCAGCGAATCGGCAAGCGTCTGAAAATTTCCGCCCAGCTCGTGCAGATGCCCGATAACCGCATTCTTTGGGCAAACGGTTTTGAAGAAAACGAAAGCGATTTGCTCAAGATTCAGGATTTGATTTCCGAACAAATCGTCAGATCGCTGGAAATAAATCTGGATCAGGAAGAGCGCAGCCTTTTTGCACGCCACGAAACAGCGAGTTACGAAGCCTATCAGCTTTACTTAAAAGGTCGCTATCACTGGAACAAACGCACCAAGGAAGACCTGGCGCAAAGCATCGAATTTTTGCAAAAGAGCGTCGAAACGGACGCAAATTTCGCGCTTGCACACGCGGCTCTGGCAGAGGCTTTTCAGCTTTATGCCGAATACGGCGGAATGAATCCGGCGGAAGCTTTTGAAAAATCGCGCCAATCGGCGTTGAAAACTCTGGAACTCGCTCCGCATTCGGCGGAAGCGCGTAATTCGCTGGCTTACACGCTGGCTTTTTACGATTGGAATTGGGCGGAAGCCGAACGGGAATTTCAAAAAGCACTCGAACTAAACCCGAATTATCCGACGGCGCGGCAATGGTATGGCGAATATTTCATAGTTTTCGGCAAATTTGCCGAAGCCGAAGAACAAATGCTGCAAGCGCAGCAATTAGACCCGACTTCGCAGATAATCGACGGAGATTTGGCAAGTCTTTATTACATCTCGCGGCAGTTTGACAGATGTCTCGAACA
>CAYUGW010000834.1:0-1796 GCA_964444245.1 uncultured Blastocatellaceae bacterium
ACCTGGCTTCGCAAATTCTCCAAACAAATGGGCGAAAAAACGGGCAATATGAAATGGTATGAAATGAGCGAAAAACTCGAAAGTTTGATGCATGAGAAAAAAGGAATGTATCCGAACGTCGATTTCTATTCGGCTTCCACTTATTATATGATGGGAATTCCGCTCGATCTCTACACGCCGATCTTCGCCATCTCGCGCATTGCCGGCTGGACGGGACATATTTTGGAACAATACGCCGACAACAAGCTCATTCGCCCGCGCGCTGAATACGTCGGCGAAAGAGATCTGAAATACGCGCCGATTGAAGAACGCTAAACGCGTTAAGGCAAAAGTAAAAAGATAAAAGGCAAAAGGGAATTTGATTTTTCTTTTGCCTTTTTTGGTATAAAATCAAACAATGAATAAGATATATGTAGAAAAGAGAGATAAAGGATTTTGGATTGCGGGCAAAAGAATTTCGCTCGATTCGATTATTTATGCCTTTCGTCGCGGTCAATCGCCCGAAAGTATCAGGCGTTCTTTTCCGCTGTTGGATTTGGAAGAAATTTACGGCGCAATCGCTTTTTATTTGGCTAATCAAACGGAAATTGATGAATATTTGCTGAAAGAAGAAAGCGAATTTGAAAAAATGCGGAAAGACTCACGGGAAAAAGATGCTGATTGGCATCAGAAAATGAAAAAAGCGCGACAGGATTTGCTTACGCCTCAAATATGAAAGTAAAATTTCAAGCCGATGCCGATTTGAACGAAGATATTGTTACGGGAGTTTTGCGTCAAATTCCCGAAATTGATTTTCAAACTGCAAAAGAAGCTGTACTTACAGGCGTGCCGGATGAAAATGTTCTGGAAATCGCCGCGCTTGAAAATAGAATTTTAGTCACTCACGACCGCAAAACAATGCCGAAACATTTTGCCGAATTTATTCAAAAACAAAATTGTCCGAGAGTTTTGATTATTTCGCAAAAACTGGAAATTAAAACGGCGATTGACCAGTTGATCTTAGTTTGGGCGGCTTCCGAAGCGGAAGAATATATCAATATGATTCGGGAACTGCCGATTTAATCTTTCTCTTTGCCTTTTATTTTTTAAAAAGATTGCTATTTTAAACCCGACTCTGCTAAAATTCGGACAAAAATTAAAAGGTAAAAAGATGAAAATTAAAACTTCTCAAAAATCTCTGCTTGTTTCTTTCTTTTTACTATTATTTTTACAAAGCGGTTTTGGACAAACCTTCAAATCTCTTTCTCCGAATTGCGATGCGGCTGATTACGATTATTTAATAAAATCATACACGGAATACTTAAGGAAAGTTCCTTTTGACGGAGAAGTTTTATACAGAAGAGGCGCGGCATACGCGGCAGTCGGGGAAAATGAATTGGCACTAAAGGATTTTAATTCTGCAATTGAGGTAAATCCCGCAAATCATAATGCCTATTATCATCGCGGCAGTTTGTATGCCGAATGGGGAAATTACATACGGGCAATTATTGAATTTAATAAAGCAATCAAGATAAACCCGAATGATGACCATTTTTATTATATGCGCGGACGCAGTTTTGATTTCTTATATGATTATGAAGCTGCTGTAAAAGATGCAAACGAGGCACTTACCTTAAACTGGAAAAATGCTTATCATTATTATCTGCGGGGTAGAAACCTTCACCAGTTGGAAAAGATTGATGATGGGATCAAAGATTTTAAGTTGGGCAAACAATATTTAGATGAAGAAATAAATGAAAAATCGAATGATCCCTGTCAAACTTCTAACTATAAATTAAGAGGAATTTTTAATTACG
>CAYUGW010000835.1:0-1794 GCA_964444245.1 uncultured Blastocatellaceae bacterium
TCCCAAAGAAACATTAAAGCTTCCGCCGCTTCTGCCGCCCATCATTCCCGAACTCGGCGCGTTCGTATAGGTCGGGCGTTTCGGGTTTCGGTCAATTGCCGTAACGATTTCGCCGACATAATTCATAATCTTTTCCAAACCCTGATAATTGATTTTTTCGGCGGTGTCGGAAGGTTTGTGATAATCGGCGTGCGTTCCCGTGAAAAAGAAAAGAACGGGAATTTGCTTGCCGTAAAATGATGAATGATCCGACGGTCCGAAACCGTCTTGATTTAATTGAAGATTAAATTTGCTTACCGCAATCGAAGACACATTTCCTCCTATATTCGGTGTTCCAAGTTTAACAATTTCCAACGCGTTTTTTTGATTAACCAAACCGCTCCACTCGCTCGCCGAACCGATTCCGCCGACCGTTAATTTATCTGCATTAAGTCGCCCTACCATATCCATATTTATCATCGCCACGGTTTTATCGAGCGGGAAAACCGGATTGTTGACATACGCTTTCGAGCCGATAAGTCCTTGTTCTTCCGCACCGAACGCGATGAAAATCAATGTGCGTTTATTGTTTTTCTCTTTGCTGAAATAACGTGCCAGTTCGAGCATTGCCGCCACGCCCGAAGCGTTGTCGTCCGCGCCGAAATGTATGTCTTTTGAATTCGGATCGAGACTGCTGCGCCCGCCGCGCCCCAAGTGATCGTAATGCGCGCCGATGACGATCGCTTCGTTTTTCAGCGCGGCATCTCTGCCTTCCAAAACTCCGACGACGTTATATGCTTCGGCGTTTTTGCGAATCAGATCAACCGAAAGCGAAACCGTAAAATCTTCTTGTTTTTCGCCGAGTGATTCGTATGACATAAAATCATTTTCCAGCTCAATCGTTGTTCCGTCGGGATTTTTTATAATTGTCCTCTCATCGAGTTTTTCATAATAAGTAGCGTTACCTTCGGTTTTCTTTTCAATTTTATATGTGTAAGTTGTTCCGTCTTTCTTTGTTACAATTCTCGTGCCGTCCGCTTTAGTAGTAACTGAGGTATCGCCGCGATATGATATATCAGTTCCATCACTCGATCTTAATCCGACTCCGGATTTCGGCAGCATTAATTCGACAGTTTTATTGATTCCTTCGTCGGAAACCAGGAAGACCGGCAAACCTGCATCGCCGAGATTTTCATACTCGAGTTTTGTAAATTTATCCTGATTTATATCGGTTAAAATCATCAGGGCTTTCGCTCCCGCTTCACGCGCTGCCAGTGCTTTGCGGCGCAAATCGGCGTATTGATCGAGTTTTTTATCGGGCGAACCGTCAACCGCGAAAGCAATCGAGTTTTTCAAATCGATCCCGCGATAATCGTCATAATTGAGATTTTTCGCCGTGATTCCGTAGCCGACATCAACAAGCGTCAGATTTTCGAGCCTTTCATTCGCCGAAAAGCTGAGCGGCAACCATTCTTCTTTAAGTTTTAAAAAGATTTTTTTGCCGCTTTCCTTTGATTTAAATTCGAGCAAATTTCCTTCGCCGAGCGTCAAAGCCGTAACAAACGGAAATGTTTGCATATAAGATTTTGACGCAGCATTTCCGGCAGTTTTTAATTTCAATTGCGCGAAAATATTCGACACATAACCCGCCGCATACGTCGCGCCCGTTTCGCCCGTTTTTCTGCCTTCGAGTTGTTCGGATGCCAGATATGTAACGTGGTTGCGAAGTCTTTCCTGCTCTTTGCTCGGCTTGGAATTGCTTTGCGCCGAAAGATTTGTAAAAAGTAAAAGTAATAAAAGAAAACTAAATAATTG
>CAYUGW010000836.1:0-971 GCA_964444245.1 uncultured Blastocatellaceae bacterium
ATTTCCGCAAAAATTTCTAACTTGCGCTTTTCATATAGAACGTTTACTTCTTCCCGTTTTACTTTTGTTTGGTTTATCAAATTTTCACATTTACAAACTCTATCAGAAATTGATCCAATATTGGCTTGCGGCTTTGGCTCAGGTGAATTCATAAATTCCGCAATTTTCTTAATTTCATTATTACATTGTTCAATTTTCTTATCGCTTGATGCTAAATCTTGCTTGTATGGCTCAAATTCTTTATCGAGTTTTTTCTTCGCCGATATTAGTTCAATTATTCCGATTGATTCATCAAAAAACGCAGAGGTATCAATTATCGCAACTTTGAATGAAGTTTCAGCTTTTGTTTGAGCAAAACAAAAACTCGAACAAATTAAAATCAAAAATATAAAGCTAAATTTTCTCACAACTTAATACATCAAAACCTTTTAGAAACTCGATAAACACTTCCTGTCATTGAAGGTTCTGTTCAAAATAAACACCGTAAAAAAATCGGTTTTAGCTCGCGGATGCGAGCGGCAGCATGTAGCCACGTGCCAGAGGCGCGTGGAAAGCCAAAACCGAATCACAAAGCCCGTTTTGCGGGCGGCAGAATTATTCAATTTGACGAATATCTATCGCTCTCTACGAGAGCTTGAATCAATTTTTACATTAAATTCCCGTAGCTGACGCTAACGGGCTACACGCTTTCGCCATCTACGATGGCTGATTTTATACGGTTTTACTTTTTCAATGAACATAAAATGACAAATAATATAGCCTGGCGAGAAACGCCAGGTAGATGATAATTAAATTATTCGCTCGCTGAAAGTGAGCAACAAGTTTTGCACCATTTTGTTCGTCGCCTGCAGCGACGGCAATCCGTGTTTATCAATCACCCGGCGATTCTCACCGGGCGGCGAAGCGGGGTTGTTTGTCGCCGTTGGCGACCATAAATTCTTATTCAGGTTTCTATAATCTCATTCTTTCTA
>CAYUGW010000836.1:981-1794 GCA_964444245.1 uncultured Blastocatellaceae bacterium
AAATAGGACGCAAACTGATCGGCAAAAACCTCACTTTCGGCAATCTCACCGTAAACGTCGTTCCTTTATTTTCTCTCGATTCGACCTCGATAAAACCGTTGTGATCGTCAATCACTTTTTTGGCGATTGCCAAGCCCAAACCCGTTCCGGTTTCTTTGGTTGAAAAATACGGTTCGAAGATTTTGTCCAGATTTTCTTCCGGAATTCCAACGCCGGTATCATTGATTTCGATTTTAACATATTCGTCAAATGCTGAAATAATTACGTTTAAGTTTCCGCCTGCGGCTTCCATCGCTTGCGAAGCATTGATAAATAAATTATTAAAAACCGAACGCAGGATTTCCGCGTCGCCTTTGATCTTCGGCGTATTTTCCGGTTCCAAAAGGCTGATCTCGATATTCAGGTCTTCCGCTTGCGCTTCGACAAGCCGCAGCGAATCTTCGATGACTTCGCGAGCATTGATCGCCTGTAAATCGAGTTTGACGGGGCGCGAATAGCGCAGAAAATCCGTGATCTGATTATTGATCCGGGCAACTTCCGTCTTTAATTGTGAAGTCAGTTTTTCAAAACTCCTTTGTTTTTCAGCATCTTCGGGCGAAAATTTGGCGCGCAGATGATCGAGCGTTAAATTGATGTAATTCAACGGGTTACGAATCTCATGCGCGATTGCCGAAGCGAGTCTGCCGACGACCGCCGACTTTTCCGCCTGCTGCAATTGAGATTCGAGTTCGCGCGTTTTTTCGAGTTCGGCGGTCATCACGTTAAACTGCGTGGCAAGTTGTCCGATTTCGTCGGTTCGCGCCGCGTCTTTAA
>CAYUGW010000837.1:0-1793 GCA_964444245.1 uncultured Blastocatellaceae bacterium
GGATTTTTGCACCGCCAGCAATGCGGGTAACGGTGATTGTAATTTTCGGTAAACAGCAGCGCGCCCGTTTCGCGCAGATGTTCGACGATCAAAGGATTCGCTTCAAAAACCTGCCGCCCGTGAAAATATTCGACATCTTCCTGAAATCTGCCGCCGCTGTCAACCGGACAATAAACTTCCAGCCCGTATTTGTTGCCGATTGTAAAATCGTCGTGTCCGTGTCCGGGCGCGGTGTGAACCAAGCCCGTTCCGGCTTTCGCCGTATCTTTTTTCTCGCGCGAATCCGCGACATCGAGTTGCGTTTCTGCGTCGGATTCGCCGCCAAGAGTTACATGTTCGCCGTTCATTATCAGCGATTCGCGTTCGATCCAGGGGTGTTTTGCCCGCATCTTATCGAGTTTTGATCCCTTAAATCGTGCAAGAACGGGCGGAATCGGTTGTTCGCCGTTTTCATCCGGTTCGACCAGACAGCATTTGACGACGACAAAACCGATCAGTTCAGCCGCGACGATCAAAACTTCTTCGCCGAAATCAACCGCGACATATTCGAAATCGGGATGAACCGCGATTCCCAAGTTTGCCGGAATCGTCCAGGGCGTTGTCGTCCAGATAACGAGCGAAACGCGTTTTCCTGCAAGATTTTCGTCAATTTCCGCCGGATCGGTAACAAGCGGAAATTTGACATAGATCGAAGGCGAAGTGTGTTCGCGGTATTCGACCTCGGCTTCTGCCAGCGCGGTCTGATCGTGAACGCACCAATAGACGGGACGCAAACCCTTGTAAACATAGCCGCGCTCCAGATATTTCCCGAACAGCCGCGCCGTTTCCGATTCGTATTCGTTTGACATCGTTAAATACGGATTTTCCCATTCGCCGAGAACGCCGAGCCGTCGAAAATCGCGCGTCTGCCCGTCCATCGCTTTTGCCGCGTGTTCGCGGCAGATTCTTCTAAACGAGCCGACCGGAATATCGGCTTTATTCTTGCCTTTTTCCGCCAGTTTCCGCTCGACGTGCGTTTCAATCGGCAAACCGTGGCAATCGTAACCCGGAACATACGGCGCATTAAAACCCATCATCGAACGCGATTTGACGATGAAATCCTTCAAGATTTTATTCAGCGCAGTGCCGATGTGAATATCGGCATTCGCATACGGCGGACCGTCGTGCAAGATGAATTTTTCCGCCGTCTTGCGGGTTTCGAGAATCATCTTATAAAGATCCATCTCGTCCCATTTCTTCAGCCGCGCCGGTTCGCTCTGCCCCAAATTCGCTTTCTGCGAAAAGAGAGTTTTCGGTAAATTTACAGTTTTTTTCAGGTCTAAAGTTTCGCTCATAAACTTATTATTCGTTTTCTTAATCGGTATAGCGAGCGGTAGCGAGTGCCTTGATTATTATTCAACTTGATTTTATCTAAACGCGGCTCACTACCGTTCGCTATACTGATTTTTTTATTGCAGATTTCAAAACTCAAATCTTAACATTTATCGCCCAAAAAATCCGCAATCCAAAATCCAAAATCCAAAATCGAAAGAGTCCCAAGCCTTTTTATTCAGACTTGGGACTCTTTTTTTCAAGCAAAGTTTTACCTTCGGCTCAAAAGCTTTTCAAAAAGCTCGAGTCCCTTTCGGTAATAATGCCGTCTATATTAAATCTAAACTTCATAAAATCTTTTCCAGATTTATTTATGCCAGATTTTTTTAATTGAGTCAAAAGTTTAACGCTTGAGATGACGTGGGGCGAAACCGCCGCCACGCAAGCAAAGGGAAACCACACAACTTTTTATGAAAGTCACT
>CAYUGW010000838.1:0-1789 GCA_964444245.1 uncultured Blastocatellaceae bacterium
TGGGTTTTGAGTACATAATAAAAATCCTTTGTTCGAGTTTCGTTGCTAACCGATAATCTTATCGGCTGTTAAATGAAAAACTTGAATAAATTTTTGTTTATTTTCAGTTATTTACAAAGAATTTTATTTAAATAAACACCCATTTAGCCAGCGGGCTGTGAACGCGGATTCCGTTTGCCGCACCGCCGGGAGCGCAGACTGCCAGTCTGCATAAGCGCGTCAGCGCGAAAACGACTTCGATGGCAATAAACTTTTTTCTATGCAAACGCTTTTTCGTCCTTTCGAACTCATGCGAGCGGGGACACTCCTCGCTCCAGTCGGGTGTAACACGCCCTTCAGTCGGGAGAAACATTTGATAATATTTATCTTTCTCGCGGTTCGAGCGATTTGATAATACTTGTCAAAGCCGTTCCCTGATTGTTGAGTTGACCGATGGCGGCATCGGCGGCGGAAAATTGGCGCGTCAGCAAATCGCGCAAGCGGTTTAATCCCTCGAGCCGGTTTGAGATTGATTCGTTCAAACTCTTTACCGAATTTTGATAACCCGTGATCGCCGTTTGCACGCTTCCCGTTACACTGTCGCTCAAACCGGAGGTTAATTCCTTGATACTGTTGAAAATTCCGGTTTGCCCTTCGGTTTTGCCGTATAGCAAAGCCTTGACATCATCGGGATTCGTTTTGAGTTGTTCATTTAAAACGGTCGCATCGAATTCGAGTTTTCCTTCATCCGTCGAAGTAACGCCGATTTGCGTGAGTGATTCAAAAACTCCGCCGTTGTTTGAAGAAATCGTATTAAGTGCGCTTCGCAATTGCTGCTGAACGCCGCGCAAGGTCGAATCTCCGGCTAAAACTCCGGTCGGACGATCGCTTGCGTCTTTTTTATACTGTCCGGCGACAAAATCCTGAATCGCGTTGTAAGCATTCACAAAACCGCGCAATTTGTTTTCGACGTCGGTTGATTGCGTGATCGTGATCGAAGACGAGCCGGCTTTTTTGAGCGTCAAATTTACCCCCGTAACCGCATCGGAAACGGCATTTGTCGGGCGTGTGAGTTCCAAACCGTTGAGCGCAAAAGCCGCATTTAATTTGGTAAAATCGCCGTCAGGCGGATTCAGTGAACGAAGATTAAAATCTGCGCCTGTTCCGGTCGAAGTCGTTTCAACTAATTCGACGCGTCCCACATCGCCTGTTTCATTGGAATTTAAGACTAGCTGAAGTTCCGAACCGTCGCCCTTAATATCAACAATATTTGCCGTAATTCCTGCGTTTGCATTATTTATCCCATCGCGCAATCCTTCCAGCGAATTATTGCTCGCATCAATCGTGATCGAAATGCCCGGACTTACGCCGCCTTTTTGGAGTTCGAAGACGGCAGTTTCCGCACCGCCGACCAGAATCGGATCGGTGGCGGACGAAAAATTTCTTGAAGCCTGCGTTAAATTCGTTGCAATGCGCGAAACATTCAAATCGAAATTTCCGAGAACCGCCGCGCTCGTTGCCGAAGCGGTGGCAACCGCGGCATCGCTCGTTACGCCGTTTCGCCCCGTTCCCAAATCACGGTTTGTCAGAGCTTCCGTCGCCGTATTTAATGCGGCGAGTGAGGCATTTAATTGCTTGAGCGATTCGATTCTGCCGTTATAATTGCCGACTTTCGTTTGCAACCTGGTAATCGGAATCGAACGCTGCGACAAAATCGCATCGCGCACAACGCCGAAATCAATGCCGCTGCCCAATCCGCTGAAACTTATATTTGCCATAATTTTATTAAATGAAAGCAATCGGACAATTC
>CAYUGW010000839.1:0-1788 GCA_964444245.1 uncultured Blastocatellaceae bacterium
TTGAGTTCCCCAAAACCATACACAGGATTTTTAAAGTATATGAAACAACTTCAAACTCGTTATTTAGCAGTTCTATTTTTGCTTGCGCTGATTTTTTTGCCCGAATCGGTTTCAGCAAAAGACGATTGGCTCCAAGTCCGCACGAAAAATTTTAATTTGATCGGTAACGCCAGCGAAAAAGATATTCGCAAGGTAGCAACGAAACTCGAACAATTTCGCGAAAGTTTTCGTCTGCTTTTTGCCAACACAAACGTCAATTCGCCGATTCCGACCAATGTCGTCGTATTCAAAAACAGCGGTTCGTATAAACCTTTCAAACCGAAACGCGCCGACGGAAAAATTGATGAAAACATTGCCGGATATTTTCAGCCCGGCGAAGATGTCAATTACATAACGCTTTCCACAAGCGGCGAAATTGCCGATGTGTACGGAACGATTTTTCACGAATACGTGCATTTCATTATTGAGACGAATTTCGGAAAATCCGACGTTCCGCCCTGGTTTAACGAAGGTTTAGCGGAATATTATCAAACTTTTGAAATCGAAAACGACCAGAAAGTAAAACTCGGTCTGCCGCAAAGCGTGCATTTAGACCTTCTTCAGCGAACAAAGCTGATTCCGCTCGAAACTCTTTTCGGGATCAGTAATTATTCTCTCCATCAAAACGGAAATCATTCGCGCAGTATTTTTTACGCGCAGTCGTGGGCTTTGATTCATTATTTGCTGCAAAGCGGCAAGTCGGCAGCTTTGGGAAAATTTTTAGACCTTGTCTTAAAAAATCCGCCGACGGAAAAAATGTTTCAGGACGCGTTTCAGATGAATTACGATCAGATGGAAAAGGAACTGAAAAAATATGTGGCGAAAAGATCGTATCAATACCAATTAATAACGCTCAAGGAAAAACTCGTTTTCGATAATGAAATGCAGGTTTCCGTTTTGTCGGAATCCGCGACCAATGCGTATCTCGGCGATCTGCTCTATCACACGCACAGACACGATGATGCCGAAGTCTTTCTGCAAAAGGCGATTGCCGCAGACCCGAAATCGAGTATGGCAAATACGACGCTCGGAATGGTGAAAATCCGGCAGAGAAAATTTGATGAAGCCAAAACGTATCTCGACCGAGCGATGAGCGAAGACCGGCAAAATCACCGGGCTTTTTATCAATCTGCGTATCTTCTGAGCCGCGAAGGTCGCGATGAATTCGGTTATGTGTCGGCTTTTCCGTCGGAAAAAAGCGGTAAAATGCGCGAACTTTTGAAAAAGGCGATTCAAATAAATCCTTCTTTTACGGAAAGTTACGAACTTCTTGCCTTTGTTAATCTGGTCAACAACGAAGAACTCGAAGAATCAATCGAATATCTGAAAAAAGCTCTGCAATATCAGCCCGGAAATCAGAGATACACGCTGAGAATTGCCGAAATTTATCTGCGTCAGGAAAAATTCGATGAAGCCGGAAAGCTCGCCGTCAGAATTGCCGCGACGACCGACGACGGCGAGGTAAAATCACGCGCCGAAAATCTGAGCATCCAAATTCGCCGGATGCAGGAAAATTTTGCACAGAACGAAAAAGCGCGAAAAGAATATGAAGAAGCGATTGCCAATGCCGAAAAAAGCGGCGGCAGAGTAGTTTTAACGCGCCGCACATTTACCGAAGAAGGTTTGTCGCCGGAAGCGGTCGCCAAACTGCGCGAGCTGGAAGAACTTGCGGCGATAAACCGCACTTTGAAAACACCGGAAGAAAACGAACAAAGAGTTTTAGGCAAAATTCAAAAAATCGAATGTAAA
>CAYUGW010000840.1:0-1786 GCA_964444245.1 uncultured Blastocatellaceae bacterium
GCATTTCGCCCGGACCTTTGACCGTGCCTGTTAGGAAATCTGTTGTCATAATTTTTTAACCGAGTGTTTTATAGTATGCCAGAGATTATACCAAGTCAGAGGTTTTTTCCTAAAAACAATCTCACAAATGTTGATACATTTCTTAAAAATTTTCCGCGTTTGTAATTGAGTAAGAAAATTACTCGAAATTATAATTGGAGAAAATTTTTATGTTGAAAAAGATTTTATCGGCTTGTTTGCTGGCTTTCATATTTTCCGCCGTTTCGGGCGTTAATGTTTTCGCGCGTGCGCTTAATGGCGAAGGTGAGCGGACGGCAACAGTGAAACAGGAAAAACAAGTCGAGAAAAAAGACCTGAAAGATGCTTTTAAGACCGAACGCGATTCGGAGGAAAGACCGGACAAAACGGATTATTCACGCGCCGAATATGAACGGCAAAAAGCGAAGGGCAGAAAATATTCGACGACGACCAAGGTTTTGATCGGTGTCGGAATAGCCGCAGCAGTTATCGGTATCGTCGTTTTTGCGGCGAGCCGCGATAAGATCAGGACGTTTTAAGTTTTAATAAACATTAATTAGTAATCTGTAAATTAAGGTTCTTTCTATTCTTACTTTGCGTTCTCTGCGTCTTTGCGTGAAATTAATTTGTGATTTGTCAACAATTTAATAGTCACGCAAAGACGCAGAGAACGCAGAGAGAAAGTGTTTTGACTCAATCATTTACGGCATCGGCAAACTTAAAGATTTACATTCCTGAATGTTAAAGTTTATAATTCCCAACATACTAAAATTCTGCTAGGTAAGTTCTGCGTTCTGTGCTAGACTATCGCGATGTTGGTTGATAGTTTGGTTGAGTTTAACTGAAAAAGGTTTGGAATCTTTCGCACTTTCCCCTCGTAATTTCAGATACATTTTTTTTTCGGTTTCCCCTTGCTCTTTCCATAATATTTTAAAAACACCGACAAAAATCAAAAAAATATGAAGATTAAAATTCTTGTTCTATTCGTGTGCTTTTCAGCATTCGCTTTGATTGGTTTTGCTTAAACGAAAGCGCAGGCTGGAGACATCGGCAGTTGGTCGAAGATACAGAACAAAAAGGAAAAAATGAAATTAACAAAAATTTTACTAGCAACAGTTTGCGTCGCAACGCTTGCCTTTACGATTTCCTGCGACAATGCAACGAGCAGCAATACAACGGCAAACAACGCCAACAACAATACGGCGGTTGTCGTCAATAACAATCAAATGGCGAAAAGCAGTCCGACTCCGGCTTCAAATATGAACACCGCAAACGACGGCAAAACTGCGGCAAACGACAGCAAAACTGCTGCTGCGACAAACGATTCCGACAGCGAAAACGTCAGCGGCGAATTGCAGGTCGGAAAAACCGAATCGGTGATTTTGTATGTCGGCATGGAAACCGGCGATTATGCGGCGTATTGTTTTACAAACGATTCGGAAGCGGGACGCGCCCTTTTAGCCGCGTGTAAAGATGGCGATCAGTGCGAAGTGAAGGCGACGCTCGGTGAAGGCACTTGCAAAGTTCCCGGGCTGGAAGCCGATCTTTCCGCCTCATTCAGAATTTCAAAAGTCGCTTCGGTTAAATCACTCGGTAAGAGAAAATAATCAGAGACTCAAACACATTTAGGAGATAATCTAGATAATCTATGAAGATAAAAAATTTAATTTTAACCGTTTTAATCTTGGCGATAACGGCTTCGCTCGGTTTAGCCCAGAATAAAAAAACAAAGGAAATCGCGCCCGATCAGGTAGTTAAAGATTTATAC
>CAYUGW010000841.1:0-1783 GCA_964444245.1 uncultured Blastocatellaceae bacterium
AGCTCGAAAAGAGTTTCGCCGCTGCTGGCGGTTTCAATAACATTTATCAAATAATGAAAATCGGCGTGAAAAAATCGGCAATACGCTTTGTCCATTTCGATTGATAAATCCGGTTCGACTTCCGCAATCAGTTTTCTGCCGATTTCCGCCGCTTCGCGTTCGTGATCGTAAATAAGCTGCACGTCTTCCGGCGCAAGCGTTTTTCCGAGCTGCAAAACCAGATAATTAGAACGCTCGACGCGCGGCGTTTTATTAAGTAATTGGCACATATGCCCGTAAAGATGCGCGACCGTAAACCAGCATGCAAACGGCGCGGCAACCTTCGGATAAAGCGTGATCTCGTTGCCTTCGAAAATGCCGATAAACCGCGCGTGATCCGGCTCGGAAAAATCGTCTTCGACTTCAACGCCGAGCTGTTCGACGCGTGTCCGCAAGATTTTCAAAGAATGAATGACATTTTCATCATCGGGCAGCAAATAAAGCTTTTCCATTATTTTTCTGTCCCGCTTTCCTTCGTGAAAATTATTGTGTTTCCGCCTTGAATGAGTTTCATTTGATTCTTTTCCGCGTCGAATTCGATTTCAATGCCTGCCGGCTCGAATTTGAATTTATTTTTGTCGGTCGTTTCAAACGGAAATTTTCCCTGTCCGGTCGCTTGTCCGAAGAGCGTCGAGCCTTCCGCCGTGATAATGATTTTTAAAGGAAATGCGGGACTTGAATAAACGCCCGTGAATTTTTCCAATTCCTCCGCCGAAAGTTCGAGCGGTTTGAACGTCGGAATCGTAAACGGTTTTTTATAATAAACGGCAAAGGCGGCGAGCATAATATCATTTACGGGATAAACCGTGCCGTTTGAAATATAAGCGACGGACAATTTTTCTTCCGGCAGATAAACGAGCATCGAATTAAAACCGTCAATTCCGCCCGTGTGTCCGAAGAGTTTTTTATCGTCATATGGAAATTGCAGAATCCCCGAACCGTAACCGTCGGTGACGGTTTTCATTTGATCGAGACTTTTCTGCGAAATGAGTTTTCCGTCAAATAGTGCAGTAATAAATTTAGTCAGATCACTCGGCGTTGAAAGAAGCGCGCCCGCACCGCCCGGAATGCTCATATCGGTTCCCGGCAGCTCTTTCCATTTGCTGTTCAGCCAAACGAAGGAAGATGCTTCATTATTCGCGCCGCCCGTCGCTGCGCCGTAGTATGTGTCGGTCAGATTTATTCTGGACGCGATTTTTTCATTAAGCGCGTCTTTATAAGATTTTTTAGAAACCTTTTCGATAATAAACCCGAGCAAAATATAATTTGAATTGCTGTAAGCGGCTTTTGCGCCGGGTTCGAAAGCGGGCGTTGTTTTGGCGATGATTGCCAGCATTTGTTCGTGCGTCTGCGGTCGGCGGTAATAACTCAGATAATGCTGTTTATCATCCGTAATGTTGTGAATGCCGCTGCGATGAGTGAGCATTTGCGCAATAGTAATTTTTTTCGCGTTCGGTATTTCAGGAAAAAATTTGTCGAGCGTGTCTTCGAGTTTCAGTTTTCCTTCTTCGACAAGCCCGAAAACAAGCGTTGCCGTAAATGTTTTCGTGATCGAACCGATGCGATATTTCGTCTTCACATCCGCAGAAACAAAGCCTTTCTCGCCGATATGACTGTTCCCGACGGCGCGATTGTAAATAACCGCGCCGTCTTTGGAAATCGCAATGCTTCCCATTCCCTTGTTGTTGGCGGAAAGCGCGTCAAAGAATTGGTCGAGTTTGGCTTTATCAAAATCCTGTGAAAA
>CAYUGW010000842.1:0-1769 GCA_964444245.1 uncultured Blastocatellaceae bacterium
CCGCAATTGGCGGCGGCGAAAAAACAAGGTTTCGGCGTGCCGGTTCAGCGTTGGCTGGTCGGCAAATGGAAACAGCGGTTTATCGAAATGATGAATGAATCGCTGCTCGAAAAAGAAGGTTGGATAAATACTAAAAATGCAGTAAAAATGCTGCTTGAAGCGGAAAAAAACGCCTGGTCGCCGCGACAATTATGGTTTATTTTGGTTTTTGAGGCGTGGCTCGGATATGAAAGAAGCGAAAAAAAATAACTCGGCGGCGAAGATCAAAATATTGATAATTGCTCCGGCACTGCCCCTTATCGGCGGGCAAGCCGTGCAAGCCAAACGGATAGTCAATAATTTTCAGAACGAACCCGTCATAGAAGTTGATCTTCAACCGAATAATCCGCAGTTTTTCGGCAAATTGCAGAAAATAAAATATATCCGAACCTTTTTGACAACCGTCAAATATCTGTACGATTTGCTGAGAAAAATCCCCAAATACGACGTTATTCACGTTTTTTCGGCTTCTTATTTTTCATTTGTACTGTTTACGATTCCCGCACTCTTGATTGCCAAACTTTTCGGCAAAAAAACTATTTTAAATTATCGAAGCGGCGAGGCGGAAGATTTTTTTTCGCGTTGGGGCAAACCCTTTGTGCCCTTGCTGCGGCGTTTCGATGCGGTGATTGCGCCGTCAAATTATCTGGTGGATGTTTTTGCCAAATTCGATGTCGAGGCGCGTTCGATAAATAATTTTATAATCGGCGAAAAATATATTTTCCGGAGCAGAATTCCGCTCCGACCGATTTTTTTGTCAAATCGGATTTTAGAACCGCTTTATAATATTGACTGTATTTTGCGGGCGTTTCAAATTATTCAGCGGCAATACGCCGAAGCTAAACTCATTATTTCACACGAAGGTATCGAGCGAAAACGACTGGAAAATTTAGCAAAAGAATTAGAGTTGCGAAATGTCGAATTTATCGGACTTGTTCCGCAGGAAAAAATTGCCGAACTTTACGATTCGGCTGATATTTATTTGAATTCACCGAATCTCGATTGTATGCCCGGTTCTCTGATCGAATGTTTCTCATCGGGACTGCCGATAGTTTCAACCAACGCGGGCGGCATTCCATATATTGTCAAGGACGGGGAAACAGGGCTTTTAGTCGAGAAAAACGACCACCGGGCATTAGCCGAAAAAGCTATGTTTCTTCTGGAAAACACCGAATTTGCCGGACAGATAATTACCAATGGTTTCGCCGAAAGCACTAAATATCAATGGGAAAGTGTAAAAGATAAATGGCTGAATCTCTACTTTGAACTTGCCGGACAGAAATTAAAGAAATTTAGTCGGGAAAAACCGGCTATCTTCTGAATCGGGTAAAAGTCATTTTTTCGATCCCAAAAAATAAAAAATTTCTATCCTCAAAATCTTGTTTACCCGCTCAGATCCAGCTCAAAAAATTTTCTTGATCCATGAATCCTCTACAGTAACAAATCGGGTAAAAAGCTAAAGAAAAATCATTCACAGCCGATAAGTATTTCGAGGTTTATAAGTTTTACTAAACCTGTTTGCTGAATCATAAAAATTCCTTGATTTTCTCATTTGTAATACTTAGAGCAGATTTTAGATTAGTGCATGGAAAATTATTGGATTCGATTTTCACTTTGCGAACTTTGCGCCTCTGCGTGACATATTTCTCTCACGCAGAGGCGCAAAGTTCGCAGAGAAAAACCCTATACTCAAACTTAAATTGCTCTAAATGAAACTTCATCATAAATCA
>CAYUGW010000843.1:0-1766 GCA_964444245.1 uncultured Blastocatellaceae bacterium
TTTCGAGTTTATCGAGCGAACCCGCCAGATACAGACCGTCGGTCATCGAAACGCCTGTCGGAAAACTGGAAACGATCAAAAACAGACAAACGCCGAGTGCGAAAAAGATCAGGATCATCTGTTTAACGTCCGTCCACGTTACCGCCTGAACGCCGCCGAACATCGTGTAAACGGTTGTCGTTAAACCAATTAGGAAAATCGTTACAATTTCGTTCCAGCCTAAAATTATCGAGAGAATAACCGAAGGCGCGGCGATGATTACGCCGACACCGAGACCGCGCGAGATCAGAAAAAAGAAGCTCGTCAAAGTCCTGGTTTTTACGTCAAAGCGTTTTTCCAGATATTCATACGCGGTAAAAACCTTTGCGCGGTAAAAAAACGGAACGACCGTCACGCATAAAATTATCATCGCCAGCGGCAGCGCGTAATAAAACTGCAAAAAGCGCATTCCGTCCGTGTAAGCCTGTCCGGTCGTGCCAACCAAAGTTATCGCCGACATCTGCGTTGCCATCACCGAAAGACCGACCGCCCACCAGGGCAAGCTGCGGTTGGCGAGAAAGAAACCTTCGGTATCTCCGCCGCCCTTCGTCCGCCTGACACCGTCCCAAACGACATAAACCAAATATGCGGCGACAATCGCCCAATCTAATAAATACATTTTTTATTCAGTTTGAAAAATAGTAGGAAAAAAAGCCCAAAGCCGCAATCACCAGAATCGTCGTGATAAATACCGCCAAATAAACACGATACCACCACGCATCCGGCAATTCCTCAACCTCGCTGTTTTGTTTGATTTCTTCGGATTTCATAATTTTCTTATTACTTTAATAATTTGTTGTTAATATTTACAAATTGCCTTCAACTAATGATCTTTGAAAAAATAAAGCCGTAAAAAGGTTAGGGAGCATTTTTACAAAAAATTCTTTTTTTCTGACATATTTATAGATAAATTATCCGATGTTCTTTGTCATCGAGATCAATCGCCTGATAAATCCAATCGAATAAATAAGTTCCGTACCGATTGACAAAATATGCGGCATTCAGAGAGCGTTCCTGCAATGCCTTGTGCGGCAGGAGCGAAGCGAAGGCGGTTTCGATTTGCCGTTGAATCGTTTTGTCTTTTCTGATCTGCGCGTGATGAAATTTTCTGCGAATATTTGCCAGATGATAAATAATCTTGCGCCGCCGATTTGCCAGAGAATCCGCCAGAGTCGGCTCGATCGGGCTTAGATTTCGGTCTAAACGATCGAGCTGCGCACCTATTTCTTGTTCGACTTCGGCAAAAACCTGTGCCATTTCTTTATTTAAATGTTCCTCGACGATTTTCGGCAAAAGATTCTCGATTCCGCCGAATAAATCCCTTAACTGCAAATCGTATTTTTCGAGCGTTTTTCCGTGTTTCGATTCGACAATGGTAAAACTCTGGCGGTGCAGAATCGGCGTAACGGGACGATTGAGAATCCGGTAAACTTCTGCTGATTGCGCAAAATAGGAAATTTCCGCGCCGCCGCCGAAATAGCAAACCGTCGGGAGCAGATAATCCTGCACGACCGAACGCAAAACGACGCTCGGCGAAAATCTTTCCGGTTGGGCGGCAGCCAAATCTGCCAATTCTGCGAGCGTAAATTCCCGATTTAGATCTTTAGCCTTGAATGTTCCGTTTGTGCCTTTTTTCAGTGCGCGGCGCGTGTTGTCTTCGGCGTGCAGAAAAAGCGGAAAATAATCTTCTTCAACCAAAACTTGCGCGTGATAACCCGCTTTTTCCA
>CAYUGW010000844.1:0-1764 GCA_964444245.1 uncultured Blastocatellaceae bacterium
GATTCGGCAACGCGCCGTGCCAGTTCGACCGCTTTTCGCATCGGGGCGGATTCGCCGATGATCTGCTCGAAACCGAATTTCCCGGCGCGTTCGCGGCGGCTCAATTCGACCTCGCGGCGGAGATTTTTCGTTTCCAGAGCGTTGCGCAGAGTTACGCGCAATTCCTCGACATTGACGGGTTTTCCGATAAAATCGTGCGCGCCGCCGCGAAGTGCGGCAATCGTGTTTTTAACGTCAATATTTCCCGTTACCATTATAACGATCGCGTCCTTCCGGTTTTCTTTGATGCGTGTTAAAACATCGAGTCCCGAACCGTCCGGCAAATCGATGTCGAGAAGAACCGCATCCGGTTCTTCCGCAGCGAATTTTTCGGCGGCTTCGGCGACCGTTTCCGCCTGAACCGTGTCGTAATGCCAGGATTGCAGGGCTTTTTCCAACACCCAGCGGATCGAATGATCGTCGTCAACAATTAAAATTTTTTCTTTTATTGCCATAGATTTTTCGTGAATTTATTCCAAATTATAACCGCATAAATTTATTTTGGGTAATAAGCATTCATAAAACCGCGAAAGTTTTCGCACCTTTTTGGGCAAATTTTCGCTCAAGGAAAATTGATTATGCCGTAAACATAAGGGTTTTACGGTTGGCACACGCTTTGCAAACCGGGTTAAAAGGCGGATTATGAAATTATTAATCGGATATGACGGTTCGCGCTGCTCGGAAGCCGCGCTCGATGATTTGCAAAAAGCCGGTTTGCCGGAAACTTGCGAAGCCCTGATTTTGTCGGTTGCCGAAATCTGGCTGCCGTCGCCGTCCGCCGAAAATAAAAAAACTGCCAAAGATGCCAAAGTTTTGCCGGAATCTAATACGACTTTCAACACTGACAAGAAAAACGATAAGGCATTTGCGGAAGCCGAAACCTTTGCCAATCACGCGCAAAAACGTCTGCAAAGAAACTTTCCGAACTGGAAAACTTCTACGCGTTCGACCAACGGTTCTCCGGCTTGCGAAATTTTAAGGTGCGCCGCAGATTTCGAGCCGGATTTAATTGTCGTCGGTTCGCACGGACATTCCGCCGTCAATCACCTTTTGATGGGAAGTATTTCGCAAAAAGTTCTGATGCAAGCGAGGTGTTCGGTGCGCGTGGCACGCGGGCGCATCGAGGTTGATCCGTTTCCGGTGCGAATTATGATCGGTTTTGACGGCTCGGACGGCGCGAAAGAAGCCGTAAACGCCGTGATTTCAAGATGTTGGCAAGGAAATATCGAGATTCGTCTGGTCGCGGCAACCGATTTGATCGTGCCGACGGCAATCGGACGTTTTACTTCTCCGGTTGCCGATTGGGTTAATGACGAAATGAAATCGGTCGAGACGCGGATTGAAAAACTCGCCGAAAAAGAACTGCAAAAGCTGCGTGATGCCGGATTTTCCGCAACACTTCACACATTTCCGGGGAATCCGAAACAGGTTCTTGTCGAGCAGGCGCAAAAATGGGATGCCGATTGTATTTTTATCGGCGCAGCCGCCTGCCCGAGCCAAGCCGAAAGATTTTTGCTCGGCAGCACCTCGGCGGCAGTTGCGGAAAGAGCGCATTGTTCGGTCGAAGTTATCAGAAAAAAAACGATTGTAACTGATTAAGACTAATTTTTTTGATTGAAAAACTATTCACTGTCAGCTATTAACTATTAACTAATTTACAGTTAATAAATCTGCAAAATAGTGAATAGCTGATAGTGAATAGTGAATAGCTTCGGCAATTAAAAG
>CAYUGW010000845.1:0-1752 GCA_964444245.1 uncultured Blastocatellaceae bacterium
ACTGCATTGCGACTTCGATGGCTTTTTGCTTTTTATCGAATACGTTCTGAACATCCGAGCGTTCGCCGCCCGAACGGTCAATATCGTCGAACATTCTCGCCGAGCCGCCCGGAAATTCATAGATTTCCAATTTCTGATTATCCCCGACGCTGAAAAGACTCGGCTGCGTAGCTTCGAGTTTATTACCCGGAAGCTGGAAAGTATGATCCCAAAAAGTAACTTTTCCGGTTTGCAGTTTATGATCGGTCTGCCACGCCCGGATCGAAGTGATAAAATCTTCTTTTGATCTTTCGACTTTGATAAAATACGGAACTTCGCTCTTGCCCGGACAATTCGGATGAGATTGCGGCGTGTTGGCGATAATCATCTTATGAGTTGTTTCGCCGTGTTCAAAGAAATAATAAATTCCTTCTTCTTCCATCAGCCGCGAAATAAAATCCCAATCCGATTCATTATATTGAGCGCAGTAATTTCTAGGTTTAAAGTCGCCCTGAATTTCATAAGAAACTTCAAAATCCTTTAAGACGATCTTTAAAATATCCGGCACACTTTTGTGCTGAAAAATACGGCTTTGATGATTCTGTGTCAGAATCCAGACGTGCGGCACAATGGTCGCATAGTAAAACGAAAAACGCGTGTTGCGATTGCCCTGCGAAAATTGATTGACGATGCCGTTGAGGTTGCGTTTCGTGCCGTCTCTCTGGTCAATCGTAACCGTTACGCCTTGCCCGAGCATTTGCGTTGCATCAACAACGGTCGGTTCAAAACCGGGATTTTCTTCTTCGTGAAGAAGCTCTACCTCAAAGGAAAAAAGCCTCGAAAGACCTTCGGTTGCCGAAATACGGCTGATTAACAAATAATCATACGCCAGCGGCGTTGTTATTTGCATCAACCTATCGTTCTGCGTAGTGTTTGACATTGCTTTTAAGTTTCTCTGATTTTTTAGTAAATTTCTATTTTTCCGCCGAATGAATAGGTTGCCGAAACTTCCAGACCGATCCCCGCCGGCGTATCAAAAGTGATTACTTTCGGCACATTGCCCATCGTTGCCATATCATATTCATTATAAAGATAATGCAGACTGTTGCGGATAGAATCAAGGTCTTTCGGATCGGTAATCTTTACTTTCGGACCGATTTTGGCAACAGTTTTAAAGAACTTGTAGTTTTTCAAGGCTTTAGCTACCTTGTCCCATTTTGCACCGAGCGAAATGCTCACGCCCCAATCGTCTGCCGATGTTCCGTGCAGTTGATAAATATTCGAACAATTAAAAACGCACATTGCCACCAATCCCGCACTTGCGCCGAGTCCGATGCCCAATCTTGCATTGAGTAAACCGAAACCTGCGCGGTTGGATACATTAGATAAATTAAAAACCATTCCTTCCGTGTCTTCCCTTCCGACAAAAAATAAAATACCGCCTGTTTTTTTCAATTCCCAACCAAGTCTTGTTTAAAATATCGTCTTTCAATAAATAAAATTTTTGCGGCGATAAGTTAAAAATACTCGACTACAATTCAGTAAATACTTGGTATGATCGGCATTTAAATACAGACAAGTGCCAATCTCATTTTTTTTAAGACGGAGATAATTTTGAAAATTGCATAATTATTACTAACGAAAGAAAGTTCTTTTTGTTTTCTTCAAAAATTTATACTTGATAATTTATCACAAATTTTTAGAACAAATCAGGAAAAACATTATCAAATTTGTCATCTCCAAATTAATTGATACTCTGGAAACAGTTTTCAT
>CAYUGW010000846.1:0-1752 GCA_964444245.1 uncultured Blastocatellaceae bacterium
AGTCGGAAACAGACGCGTCGAACTCGAAGTTCAATTCGAGTTTTAGCAAACTCAAGTTTCATTTCCTAGAGTTGAAATAAAAGCGTTTTGACTTCGGAATAGATAATAACCGATAGATGAAAGATGATAGATAAATACAAAAGAATCTATCAGTTATCAGTTATCATCTTTCATCTATTCCGGAGTTTTTCCTTATGATAGTGTAAAAATTAATCCAAAATCATTTCTTCATCTTCAAGATTCATTTCCGAGATTTTTCCTTCCGTTTCTACCACAAAACGCCACAGGAAAAGTCGTTTCGGAGTTTCGGCTTTGTAGCGATAAATTCTTTTGCCGTCGGAAGTTTCATCGCCGACAAATTCCAATTTTCCGATCTTTCCGAAATTTGAAATGCGTTTATGTTCATTTTTCGCGCGTTCGGTCGAAAGTGTTTTGATCAGATTTTCCGCCAAAATTTCGGAATTCAATTTATTCTGCAAAACTTCTTCGAGCGCGGTTTTCATTAATTTTGAGACTTTTTCATCGGTTTCTTTTTGAGCTTTCATCGCTTTCAGCGAAATCGAAGGAATATAAATTTTCGCAATCCCGCGCGCGATTGCGCTTCCCGCGCCGACCGTTCCCAGATTCGTTAAAACGATCACGTCCAGATCGGCATCGGTATAGCGCGACAAATTCGAGGTAAAACCCGCCGTTTGACCGCCGTGGCTGAAAATTTTCTGACCGCGAAATTCGGCGATATTCCAGCCCAAACCGTAAAAACTTTCCTTGCCGCTTGTCAATGTAAAAGGTTTCCACATTTCGTTTTTGCTCGATGTTTTTAATAAAGTCTCATCGCGCAGAGCGATGTTCCATTTGGCTAAATCCGCAATAGTCGAAACGATTGCGCCCGCGCTGAAAAGATCGGTCAAATTATAATCGCGCCCGACGAGTCTGTCGTTTCTCCATTCATAACCCGTCGCGCGATTTTTAATAATAAATTGCGGATCGCGGTCGGCGGTCGAATTCATTTTTAGAGGCGTAAAAATCCGCGTCCGAAGAAATTCCCAGTAGGTTTTTCCCGATGCCGCTTCGATTATGTAGCCCAAAAGCGAATAACCGCTGTTGCTGTATCTGTAAGCCGAACCGGGCGCAAAATCGAGCGGCTGCGGGCTTAATTCTTTGATAAAATCGCCCGATTTATATCTTTTTGAAAGCTCGAAACCGCCGAGACTCGTATAACTTTTCACGCCCGAAGTATGCGTCAGAAGATGCCGAACCGTTATATCTTTCCAAGCGTCAGGCGTATCGGGGAGATATTTCGAGATTTGCGCGTCCAGATTTATCTTGCCGTCTTCGACCAGAAGCAACACGGCGGCGGCAGTAATTTGTTTGGAAACCGAGCCGATCTCGAAAACCGTTTCGGTTGTGACAGGCGCATTAAATTCGACGCTTGCAATGCCGTAACCGTGTGTTTTAATAACTTTACCGTTTTTGACAACGGCAATCGCCGCGCCCGGAATATTTCGTTCGGCAAGCTCTGCGCGAACGAGCTTATCAACAACTTCATCGGCGCGGACGGAAATCGCAGAAAACAGAAAAATGATTATCGCGAAAGATTTGAAAGTTTTAGTATTCATAAAATTAAAAAGGTAAGTGGAAGGACAAAAATATTTAACATAAAAACACAGATAAACCGAGGAGGCTTACTAGTATTATATGGTAGTGTTTCAGAATTTATGCCGGACGAAGTTTTTAGCCCTTTACACTTCGGAA
>CAYUGW010000847.1:0-1749 GCA_964444245.1 uncultured Blastocatellaceae bacterium
CCGAATCCGCCTGCAAAATTCCGGCAATGAGATTTAGAAATGTCGTTTTTCCCGAACCGCTCTCACCTTTTAAAGCAATTTGTTCGGCTTGGCGCATCCGAAATTCAGGCACATCGACAACCGCCCGCACGGTGTCGTCGGGTGCCTTAAAATCCTTTTGCAGATTATTTACTTCCAAAATCGTCATTTACAAAATTACTCAAAATTCCCCTGAATTTTTAGGATAAGTAAGCGACGGCAGGCAATGCTATTAGAATTAAATGAATGGCTGAATATATAGAATGTTCTGTTATTTCCGGAAAGTTTGTAGGTGAAAAATCTAGAATTCAATTTGAACTTAAACCGGATATTTTTATCGTTTCGACCTTTTTTAATTACTGTCGAAATTACGATAAATTAATCAGAATCAAAGAATTAGGATTTACCTACATTTTCCGTTATCCGTTTTTCATTTTCCATTGGTGCTTATTTTGCTCTGATTAAGTATTGGTAAGGCAAAAGATTGACATCGATTTCAAACGACGTGTATCCGGCTGTTTTTAACTCGGCGATCACTCGATCTATTGATATTTTATGTTCTTTCGGACCGACCGGCAGTTCCGTATCGAAGAAATCAATTATCACCAACTCGCCTTTTTCTTTTGTGCCTTTTTTTACTTTGGCGAAATAATCGGAACGGTTTTCGATATGATGATAAGTATTGACGATCAGAACCAGATCGACTTCTTTGTCTTTCAAGTCCGGGCTGTCGTACGGCACTTTTCTGAGTTCGATATTTTTTAAGTTATCTTTCTCGATGCGATCTTTCAAAAACGCCTGAAACTCGTCGCTGACATCGGCGGCGATCACTTTCGCCGCCTTTTCAGCCAATTTTACCGAAAAATAACCGCTTCCCGCGCCGATGTCCATAATGGTTTTGCCCTTGATATTGCCGAGATATTCCAAAACCTTTTCCGGCTTTTGATACGCGTCCCGTTCGGGAGATTCGAACCTCTTGACCAATTCTTCGGTCGGCGTTCGATTCATATGTTCATTCGACGCATTGCCGGATTTTTTATCGCCGTGCTTTTCCTGGGCAAGGACGGAAAAAGCTGCTAAGAGCGAAATTGTTAAAATAAGTAATATTTTTTTCATAAAGTTATTTTAAATAATATTTGTTTTAACTCAAACATTGCGAATTTTAAGCTTAGATTATTTGCCGATGCAAGCGTTTCAAAACATGTAAAATTCAATGAAATTCCTCTTCGGTCATTTCATTATTGCTGACCGCACCGGCAATGTTTCCGGTCGAAACCGAAAAGGCTACCGAACGCATCATACTTGCGCTGTCTCCACAGGCAAAAACACCTTCGATGGGCGTTTTTTGGAACATATCAACTTTTAATAAACCTTGCTCCGTCAGTTCGCAGCCTAAAGTCTCGGGAATTTTGCAATGCTGCTCGAATTCCGGTCTAGCGTAGATCGCTTTGAGCTTAAAGGTCGAATCATCTTTAAAGACTATTTCTTGAATCTGTCCGTTTTCTTGTTTTAAGCAGGCAATTTCTTTTTCAACGACCGGAATATCGTGCTTTTCGATCTTTTCGATCTGCTCAAGAGTAAAATCAGCTTTTCCGTTTGTAAAAACGGTCAGATCCTTTGTCCAGTTGCGAATTAACTGGGCATAATGAAAGGCAAAATCGCCGTTTGCCAAAATTCCCGTTTTTTCATTTTTTACTTCGTAACCGTGGCAATACGGGCAGTGAATGACCG
>CAYUGW010000848.1:0-1742 GCA_964444245.1 uncultured Blastocatellaceae bacterium
TCGTCGTCGAAACGCTTTAGTAATCCTTCGTAATTTTCGGCGTTTTCCATCGCCAGCTTGCTTAATTCTTCGAGCGAAAATTCCTGCCAGAAATCGAATCCGGTCGAGTTTTTACCGAACAGACGCGCGTAATATTCCTGTTCGGTGATCAAAATATGCGACAAAATTTTTTGCGCCTTTTCGCTCGGCGAAGATTTTAAAGCGGTAATTATCCGGCGATTTGCCCAATCGTTGTAAAGATAAAGTTCGCGTAGATGTTCGATTGAATTCATTATAAAAAAGTGAAAATGTGAAAAAGTGAAAATGTGAAAAAGTTTGTTTTCTCGTTAAAAAAAGTACTTTTTCACTTTTAATCTTTTTCACTTTTTGACTTTAAATCATTGAGCGAAACGAAGTTCAAAGCAGATTCGTGGCACGCCTCCAGTATGACTTGCGGCGCAAAACCTTCTTCAAAAGCCTCGCGCCAGCGCAGGGCGCACAAGCACCATTTGTCGCCTTCCTTTAATCCCGGAAACTCGAATTCCGGGCGCGGCGTTGACAGATCATTGCCGCGCTCTTTTGAAAATTCCAGAAATTCGTCCGTGACGACCGCGCAAATTACGTGGCTGCCAACATCATTTGCGCCCGTCTGACAAAATCCGTCGCGGTAAAATCCGGTCATCGGATCGGTGCAGCAACTCTTTAATTCGCCGCCTAAAACATTTTTCGGTTTCGGTCGGTGTCCGTTTCCGTTGGTAATGCTCATAATGTATGTGATTTTAGTTTTCTCATTTGCCGATTGTCAAAGACACTTTATTTCAATTTAATTTTCGTTTAATTTCTGAAAAACCATTCGCAGAATAAACCCGAAAACGAGCAGCCCCAAACCAGTCAAAATCGTCGTAAAGGGAAGCGAAGCGGCGAGCGCAAGACAAGAAATCAAACCTAAAACGGCGATCCATTTCGGGTAGAGTTTGACTTCGGCGGAAAGCCGGAGCGCGCAGATGTTCGCAATTCCGTAATAAAGCAGAATCGTAAAAGCCGCCGCCGAAACGACAAATTGGATTGTGCCGAAAATGCTTAAAAGTATGATGATAGTTCCGCTCAAAAGAATTCCGTAATCCGGCACGGCGTATTTCGCGCTTGTGTGCTGCAAAATTTGAGGCAAATCCCGCCGCCGCGCCATCGCCAACATCATCCGGCTGATGCCGACGATCTGGCTCAGGAGAACGCCGAGCATCGCCGTCGCCGCGCCGATGCCGACTATCCAGAAAACTCCCGGAAACGAAAAACTGCCCGCCGCCGTTTGCAGAGGCGACGCGCTCTCCGCCAAAACATCCGCGCCGACCGCGCCGACCGCAACCAGAGAAACCGCCGAATACAAAACGACCGAAACAATAATCGTAATTATAATCGCCTGCGGAATCGTCGTTTTCGGTTCGTGAACTTCTTCGCCGAGCGTGGCGATTCGCGCATAACCCGTGTAGGCGAAAAAAAGGAGCGCGGCGGATTCGGCAATTCCGAAAAATCCCGCAGGCGCAAACGGTTGTAAATTTCCTGAATCGAAAGCGGGAATTCCCGTAAAAACGAAAATTAAAAGCGTGAGAAGAGTAACGGAAACGATCAAAGTGTTGAATCGTCCGGCTTTTTTGATGCCGAAAAGATTGACAAAAGTGAGCAAAACAGCCGCACCGATTGCCGCATAACGCGCCGGAATTGCGGGAAATGCTTGCGAAAAATAACCGCCAAACCCAAGTGCGACC
>CAYUGW010000849.1:0-1739 GCA_964444245.1 uncultured Blastocatellaceae bacterium
CGGAAGAGAATTTCGATATTAATGTCCCGACCGAAGAATACGAAGCAAAATTCGTCGCGTCGGATTTTTCACCGCAATACGTTGCCACGCATTTGAATATCAATACTAACTTAAGCATTGAAGAATTAAAGGCAATCGGTGAACGAGAAGGCTGGCGTGTGCTTACCGCAAATCGCGGCGAAGGCGCATTTCAATTAGTCGAACTCTGGATCGAAAACCGCTTTTTGCTGGAAGTGATGACTCCCGAAATGACCGAGCGTTACGTCGAACTAATGAAGCCCGAAGGCTATGCCAACTGGCTGAATCTGCCGCTGCCGCCGAAACCCGTTTCGGCAAATCTGAACTTGATCGGTTAAGTTTATGAGAGGTGTCAGTAGCGTTTGCGTGAGCAAATGCGTTCTTGCAGGACATGATAAAACGCATTTGCTCACGCAAACGCTACTGACTTTTCAAATACGGGTTCGTCAGCCACATCATAATCAAAAGCAGAATAAAATACGGCACAAGCACCGCCGCGCCCGCGTAATCCTTCGCCACGCGCTGACCGAAAAAGAGCGCGACAATCGAAGCCGCGCCGAGAACCGACGCGTAAAATATCAAAACAAGCGAGCCGGAAAACAAAAAATAAACCGCGCCTGCGCCGCTCAAAACTCCCGTAACGATTTCCAGAACCGTAATCGTCGCGAGCATCGGCGGCACGGTTCCGCGCAGAAACGTCTTGGAAAAATGCCCGGTCAGCCAATCGAGATTTCCCTTCCAATCGAAAACCTTGTCCAAGCCCGATTGAATAAAAAGAATGCTCACGAGCAGTGCGCAAAAGAGCGCGGGAAGATTTCTGCCTAATTCTTCAAGTGTCATATTTTTTATTCTAATTCTATATTATCAATTTCTTCCATTAATCTTTTAGTTTCCGACAAAGCAACGATTATTTTTTGATAATGACGAATGTCTTCAACGCTTAATTCTCTGTCATATCTGTCTTTAAGCCATTTTTGCGCGGGTTGATAGCCGCCGATGTAAAATTCCCATGCGGCGTGCGGAACTTTGTCGAAATACTGCTCGTCATTTATCCAAACTCTGCCGACTACATTTTGCTCCCCTCCTTTGTAAGAAGGTGCAGGGGTGGTTGACGTGTCGGTCAATTCAAAGCCGATGCTGTTTTTCGTCATTTTTCTCGTAACACGATGATCGCCGCCTTTCGGAAAGGTCGTGATAAATTGTTCGGTTTTTGGTGATTCGAGCAGATGAATTTGCCGCAGTTCGCCGCCGAGCGCAACCAATTGCCAAAAGGTTTCGGCATTCTTTGGAAAGGGAACGCGCGGAAAATCTATTTTCAAAAATTCCTTATATTTTTCACGGTAAGCGGGCGAATGAAGAACGGCGTAGATATAATCCAAAACGTCAATCGGCGCAAAGGTTTCAACCACCCCTGCGCTTCGCGCTTCCCCTCCTTTGGAAGGAGGGGAGCTTTTTGTTTTATGTCTTAAATCTTCTAAATCGGTTTCGAATTTTGAATTTTCTAAATCAATTTTGCGTTTTGAATTCTCCGAATCATTATCGGTTTCAGGCTTTGAATTCTCCGAATCATTATCGGTTTCAGGCTTTGAATTCTCCGAATCATTATCGGTTGCAAGCTTTGAATTCTCCGAATCATTTCTAAATTCCGACTCCAAGTAGAACAAAGAATTTCCAACTCCTAACTCCCCTCCTTCCAAAGGAGGGGTGGCGCGAAGCGACGG
>CAYUGW010000850.1:0-1738 GCA_964444245.1 uncultured Blastocatellaceae bacterium
CTTCGACCGTTAAGTCTAAGTTTTTGGTTAAGAGTTCTTCGGCTTCGACCAGTTTTGTCGTAATATCGGCGATTGCTAGTTCTTCGTCGTGAATCAAAACCTCGCTGAAGGCTTCGTATTTTAAATCGTTAACCGCTTGATTTATCTCGTTTTGATTAAAATCCTTAAGGTTTTCCGCTTTATAATTTCGGATGGCGCGGCGTTGGACGAAAAATTTATATTTCCAGAGCGGCGATTGAGTGGTAATTTCCTTTTGCAAAATCCCGCGTTCGCGGCTGATCTTAAACATTCGCCCGATAAAATCAGACAGATACGGCGCGGAATCGGTTAAAATATTTGATTCGACCTTCGGTTCATAATTTTCGCCGCGGGCGGAAATATATTGCGTCAACGCTTCGTGCAGAACGGGATTTTCTTCTTTTATTTCGTCGTAAAATTTTTCGGCGAGTTCCTTTAATTTATAAGCGTCGAACAGGTCGGAATACTTAAATCCGACAATACCCAAATCAAAATCATTGTTTGTTAAATTGTTTGTTATTAAATCTTTTTCTAAAGTTCCAATCATATTGCTTAAAGTTTATAAATAAATAAAAAGTTCGTAATAGAAAAATATATCACTTGGGAATGTCCTGAAACAAAAGTACTATTAAATCGAGGTTCATATTTATTGCCTTGAATATAAAAAAAGGTTATATTTTTTAAGTATTTTGTAAAGCAAACCTCTGAAGAGAAAAACTCGCTGTTTAGAAATTCAGTTTAAGTGTGTTATAAAATAAGTTTGCCTCCCATATGGTTTGGCTTAATTGTAGAATATTACGGTTTATTAAAGAAGTATGGAAAAAGACGAAAGGTTGCTCCCTTTACCGACAACAAAAGATTTACAGTTATCAAAACACGATTTATCAAAAGAATATTCGCCTTTTTATGATGAATCGACCTTTGATGAAAGACGCTCGATTCGTGAATATTTTAATATCATTTACAAACGCCTGCCGATTATCATCACCTTGACGGTTCTCGTAACGGCGGCGGTTGCCTTTTATATGTATCGCCAGCCGTCGGTTTTTCAGGCAACTGCGGCAATGATCATTGAACCGCGCAAACCTTCCGCCGGGCAATCGAGGGATTCGATCAATATCAATTTCGGAAACGATGCCAATTATTACAATACGCAATTATTACTGCTGAGAAATCAAGATTTGATGCGCGATGTGGTTGTCCGGCTCGGTCTGCAGCGCGAATCGAATCTTTTCGGCAATCAGAATCGAGGCTTTTTGGCAACATTTCGTTCAATGTTTTCGAGCGAGAAAGACTCCCCTGATAAAGAATCCTCGCTTCCGATTTTGACCGAAGCTTCTTCCGATTCGATCAATACCGATCAGATTGTGCTGACTCCGGAAGAAAAACAACGCGTTGATATGTACGCCGGAACTCTTCTGGGCGGACTCGATGTAACTCAGGTCGAACGAACCAATCTTGTTAATATAAAAGTTCAAAGCACAAAGCCCGATTTAGCGGCAAAAGTCGCCAATACGACCGCCAAAGTTTTTATCGAACAGGATATAAAACGCGAAACGCAAGGCGCACAAAAGACTTATGAAGATTTAACCAAATCAATTGCGGATTTGAAAACGGCAATCGAATCGCAGCAGCAGGAATTATTATCAGAACAAAGCACCAACAAACTTCCGCTGACCGGCGAAAAAGGACAGGAATTAAATGCCGGAATTCTGCAAAC
>CAYUGW010000851.1:0-1734 GCA_964444245.1 uncultured Blastocatellaceae bacterium
TTCCCGCGCTCTGCAAATCTTTGAGAATAGTTTCGTAAAGTTCGCCGAATGCGTGGCGGTCGCGTGCAACATTAAAATCGAGTTCGTTTAGTTTGTTGAGAACTTTGCGGATATTTATTCCGCTTTTCATATAATTGTTATTGCCTTCAAAGACTTCACGCAAGATCAAAGCGCGTTTGTTATCAATAACGGGAATATTTCTAAGCGTCGGAAAAAGCGTGCGGTCAACAAAAACCTGCAAATCTTCGCCCGTCATCCCTTCATCATCACCCGCCCAATTTTCCCAATGAAGTTCCGGCGGAATCGGTGATTTATAATTATCATCGAGCAGTTCGAGTTCTTGATCTTTATCGGAAAATATCTTGAAAAAGAGCATCCAACCAAGCTGTTCGATGCGTTGAGCATCACCGTTCAAGCCGGTGTCTTGCCACATAATATCGCGGATAGACTTTAATATTCCTTGTATGTTTGCCATAAATCCGTAAAACAGACTGTTAGTCTGTTTCTATCGTGAACAGGCTAACAGCCCGTTCTACCGATTATTACCAAATTTCTGCGAGGCTTTTCAGATAAAGTTTGCCTTCGTAGTCGTTCAAACCAAGCAAAACTTGATTCAAAAACCAATTTCTGCCCAAAACATTACGGTTAAAATTTTCGTCTTCAGCAAAACAAACGCCCGCGTCATATTTGTATTCGAGAAACGAAAGCGTAACAAAATGCCGAAAAGTATTAAATCCGGCGGTTGCCGTGCTGATTCTGACAAGTTCGCCGTCTTCGATGTTTAAGCCGATTTCTTCGCCGTGTTTTCGGGCGAAAACGCAATTTGTCGAACCCGTGTCAATTTTAGCGGTAAATTTCGTGGAATTATTTATTAAACCGATTTCGATTTCAAGAGAAATGCCGGATAATCCGGCATTGTATTCAATCAAATGTGAAAATTCGAGATTATGAATCAATCCAAGCCTCCCATAAAACCTTCAAAATCTAATGGTAAAACATCTCCGATAAAGGCGTTTTTGTAACCTTTTTGATGCACAAGTTTGAGAACTTCGCCGTATTTGTCGCCCGTTGCGATAAGTTTGTCGCCGTCCAGCGCAACATACTTTCCGCCGTATTCTTCGCGGTGCGATTTTATCCAAGCGATTGATTTTTGTCGTTTGGCTTCGCGTTCTTCGGCAGATTCTTCCGATTGTTCATCGCCTTTCAAGGCTAATTCTTTTTCATCAGTCGGCAAAAGGCTTCGTAAATATTCATCTACCGACATTCCGAAGCGTTTGGCATTTGCTTCAATGATTGCCAAAGTTTCGGGTTTTACCTGTTCAAGCGTCGTGTTCATAGTGGTTTGATTTTATCACTAAATTATTAAAGCCTTCAATTTAATAGTAGAACAGGCTGTTAGCCTGTTCAAAACGGAAACAGGCTAACAGCCTGTTCTACGTTTTAGGCAACTTTGTAAAGTTCGTTTTCGAGTTCTTTGACGGCTTCAAGATATTTTTCCTTTCCGCCGAAAATACCTTTGACTATTTGAAGCCGCGAACCGAAATCGGTAAAAGGAATAACATTCAAAACATCAAAACTTTCGATGTTTTCGATTCCTTCATCGGCGTATTTGTCCAATAATGCTTCTAAAACTTGCCGCGCCTGTTCGCCGTATTTTGTAAAGTAATTGCGCTTTTTAACATTATCGGCGCGTTCCTTTCGTGTCAAAGGCGGTTGGTCAAAAGCGACGTGGCA
>CAYUGW010000852.1:0-1724 GCA_964444245.1 uncultured Blastocatellaceae bacterium
AATCTGCAAGCCGCAGCGAATCGTCTTCATCATCGGCAAAATTTGTGAGTTTCGGAGCATCTGTTGTAACTCGAACCTCAGGTATATTTGTTTCTTTATTACTTTTAGCCGTTATCTTTTCATTCGGTTTCCGGTTTTCTCTGATAATTTTTTTGAACTTCGGAGATTTATCGGAAACGGATTCCGAAATTTTCTTCGGCAAAGGACTTATTTTTTCGTTCGGTTCGGAAATATTTTCAGGTTTTATTTCTCTGACTAAATCCGGTTTCGTCGAATCTTTTGAAGGAATCGGTTTTTCGTTTTCCGGCAGATTTTGTTCGGCAACTTCAGTATTTGTTTCAGTTATCGCCGTTAAGTCATTGGTCGGATTATCAATTTTTATCTCTGCAAAGTCAGACGATTTTGAAAAATTAAATACGACAATTGTCAGACCGATAAATACGATCAAAGCGGCAAACGCCGTTGCCCAGGTCGGCGAAAGAGTAAATAAATCTCGTAATCTTGCCGGCAAAGAGCGCGGTTCATTTGAAATTGCAGCGGTTTCAATCGTTTTTTGTTTTCCGGGATATTGAATCTCGATTTTCGGATTTTCGAGCATCGAGAAATTTTCTTCGCGCCAATCCGTGATCGAAGAACGTACGAATCCGAAGGCGGCAAGTTCCTGGTCGCAGGTTGAACATTTGTCTAAATGCTTTTCAAATTTAATTTTATCGGCAGAATTTATTTCGTCGTAAAGATACGAAACAAGCTCTTCGGCAAAACCGCATTGTAAATTATGATGATTTTTGTTCGACATCATTTTCTTTTCTCTTATATAACTTCAATCGGGCTTTTTTCCAGTTTCAAACGCAGTTGTTTGAGCGCGGTATAAAGCCGGCTTTTTATGGTGCTTAAAGGCAATTCCAGCGATTCGGAAATTTCCTGAAACGTCATTTCTTCAAATTCCTTCATAATGACGACTTGCCGCAAATCTGTCGGCAGAGCCTTAACTGCCTGTCTTATCAATAATAAACGCTCGTTTTGTTCGGTTTTTCGGGACGGCGAAAGATGTGCCGGGGCAATAAAAACTTTTTCCTGTTCATTGCTTTCTTCATCCAAAAAATTCTCCGAACGGCTTTTATTTCGGCGTTTGGTTGTCAAACATTGATTTACCGCAATTCGGTGCAGCCAACTCGAAACCTTGGCATCGCCGCGAAATTTGGCTAAATTCTTATATGCCGCGATAAAAGTTTCCTGCGCCGCGTCTCTCGCTTCATCTTCCCGATTGAGCATACCGTAGCAGAGCGCGAAGATCTTTCTCTCCCACCTTGTTACGATTTCCCCGAACGCCTCAGGATTTTCCCCGACCGCAAGTTCGACCAATTGCTCATCCGATAAGTTTCTTATCATTAAACTCGTGTTTTTCAACAATCTTTTGCACGAGAAGAATACCAAACGCGCTTTCTGAATACAAAACTTTTCGCATTCGCTGGTTTAGACGCATTATTACCGGAAAAAGTCTAAAGATGAATGAATTTAAAGATAAAAAAAGCAAACTCACGTCGAGGTTGCTTTTAAAAAAAGACTGGAGCGCGAGCGTCCCGCTTGCATGAGTCCGAAAGGACGAACAAGCGTTTGCATCGAATAAAGTTTATTGCAAGCGCAGGTTTTTTCGCGCTTTCGCGCTCATGCAAGCGGGACGCTCGCGCTCCAGTCTTTTTTTTTCTTAATTTTAATGTTAATTT
>CAYUGW010000853.1:0-1710 GCA_964444245.1 uncultured Blastocatellaceae bacterium
GCGCGTAAGCAAAATGCTGGGCGTATCTGAAATAATTCAGAAAAAGACTTCTTCGCTTCCAGCCCGACAGCTAACCTCGTAGGCACAACGAAGAAGGACACGAAAGATTGACCAAAGAGGTTGTAAAGTCGAGTGTGCTTTACAACCTCTTTCTGTCTTTTGCGGTGTTCTTCAATAAATACAGGTTTATTGCAGGAGGCAAAAAGACGCGTGAAAAATCTTTTGTTAATCAGTATAACTGTCTTTTTATTTAGCTCAAACGCTTTATCTCAAACCGCTTCTACGCCCAAAGAAGAAGATTTCGGGTCGTGGAATGATGTTCAACTGACCGTTCCGCTCGATAAAAAAACCGATTTTATTCTGACCGGAACCCTTCGTTTCGGCGAAAATGTTCAAAAACTCGTTGATCGCCGAATTGCAATCGCTTTTAACTATAAAATCACCGATTGGCTTGCGGTTCAGCCCGTGTTTACGAATATCACGGCAACGCCGCACGTCGGAAGCAAAAGAACCGAAAACCGCCTGAGTTTTGCCGCAACGTATAAATTTCCATTCAAAAAATTTACTTTAACCGACCGCAATTTATTTGAACGCCGTCTGCGTTCGCCCGAAAATTCGACGCGTTACCGCAATCGCCTGCAACTGGAAATCCCGCTGAAAAAATTTTACGACACAAAATTCTTTACCTCCGATGAAGTTTTTTACGACCGGAGTTTGAAAAAATGGTCGCGAAATCGTTTTACCGTCGGAATGGGCAAAAACTTCACTAAAAATTTCGGTCTCGATGTTTTTTATATGCGGCAAAACGACGGTACGACGCGTCCGGGAGATTTAAATGTGATCGGCACGACTTTTAAGATTCGTCCGTAAAAATTCATTAATGGAGGAAAATTGATGAACAAACTTAAACAAACAATTTCGCAAACAGTTTTATTTATCGGAGTTTTTGCACTTTTACTGACAAATGGATGTCTTCCGAATCCGAGCAAAACCGATGGTAGCCGGGTAATCACGGTTTACGGGTTTTCGATTATGAAAGAGGCTCTGGAAACAGATATTTATCCGAAATTCGCGGCGAAATGGAAAGCCGAACACGGCGAAGATGTGATATTTAATTCGTCTTTCGCGGGTTCTGAAACGATTACGAATCAGATTTTGCAGGGCGCGCCCGCCGATATTGCGATTCTTTCCATCGAGCGCGATGTTGACCGCCTGATCGCCGCCGGACACGCGCCGAATGATTGGTATGTTACGCCGCAGAAAGGAATTATCAATAAAACTCCTTTTGTCATCCTGGTTCGTAAAGGAAATCCGAAACAGATCACGGATTTTCCCGATCTGGCAAAACCCGGATTAAGAGTAATTCATCCCGATCCGGTCAGTTCCGGCGGAGCGCAATGGTCAATTCTTTCGATCTACGGCGCGGAACTCTTAAAAAGCGAAGCCGAAACCGGAACAAGAGACGCAAACCGCGCCGAGCAGGAATTAAAAGCGATCTGGAAAAACGTGATTTCCACGCCCGGATCGGCACGCGAAGCGCGAACGCAGTTTGAAACAGGCTACGGCGACGCGCTGATAACTTATGAACTCGAAGGTTTATTGATGAAAAATGCGGGCGCGGAAATTGAAATCGTCGTGCCGAAATCAACGATTTTCAGCGAACATCCGGCGGTCATCGTTGATCGCAACGTAACTCAGGACGAACGCGCT
>CAYUGW010000854.1:0-1708 GCA_964444245.1 uncultured Blastocatellaceae bacterium
GCGATCATTTTTTCTCTGAATAATGCGCCGCCGCCGCCTTTTATCAAATTCAAATCCGCGTCGAATTCGTCCGTTCCGTCAATCGTCAGATCAATCGAATCAACCGCGTCCATCGAAAGAAGCGGAATATTTAGAGATTTTGCCAGTTTCTCGGTCGCGTTTGAAGTTGCAACGCCGCTTATCTCTAAACCTTCTTCGATCATTCTGCCGATTTCCCTGATCGCCAGATTCGCCGTCGAACCCGTTCCGAGTCCGATGATTTGACCGTTTTCGATAAATTTCACGGCTTCACGTGCCGCCAGAAGTTTTTCCTGTTCCAAGTTTTTATTCATCAGCTTTTACCGTTTCCGTTTGGGGCTGCAAAATTTCCGCAACCGCTTTTTGGCGGAAATCGAAAATGTAATTAAGCTCTCGGCGGACGATCCAATGCGCCAGATTACCGACGGGCGCGAGCGGCAGACGATATTTTACTTCGTCTTCGATCAGAGTTTTATTTTCATCCAGTTCGGTAAATGTATGGCGGTGAATCCATTGTTTATACGGGCTTTTCAAGGCTCTGTCGGTAAACGAATGCGGCGGATTCCAGATGGAAATTTCGGTGCGCCAACGGATGGGAATCCCGCGTAATTTCAGTTTGTAATCGAGCAAAGTGCCTTGTTTTATTTCAAAAGGCTGCGGCGTTGTAATGTGAAAATTCAGTTCGGGCGGCGTGATGCGTTCGAGATTTCTCGCGTCGGCAAAAAAATCAAAAACCTCTTTTCTCGGTAAATTAAGAGTCAGACTGCGTATCAAAATATGTTCTGCCATTATTTAGAAAAAACTTTGCTTAAAAAAAAGTCGGTGAAGATAGATTGGCAAAATGACCGCAGAAAATCAAATGTTCGAGTGTTAATTGATAATGGATAATTGATAATTGTTTGAAATAATCAAGAACAAAACTATTAACAATTATCCATTTTCAAATATCAATTATTCTTCAAATATTCTTTGGGAATCGGATTTTCCTTGGTTTCGGCTTGCCAGTAAATCGTCAAAACCCACCAGCGCTTTCCGTCATTGAGCAGCTGAAAACTGTTGATACCGCGCATAAAAGGCTCTTTGTCGGCGGCGGTTTTATAAGCGGCATAGGTTGAAAAAACCTGTGCGATGTTGCCGTAAACATCGGTTTTCCGGGCGATTTCCTTTTCAAAAAATCCGTTCTTTTCAAAAAACGGCGCGTTCCCTTTGATATAATCTTCAGGTGATAAGCTGCGCGCGCCGACAATTCCCGTGGTCGGATTTTTGCCGGACGGAATCAAGCGCGCGTCTTTATGAAAAAGCGTACGGAACCGGTCCCAATCGCGTTTTTCGCCCGCTTCGCCGGAAATTACGTCGTAAACGGCTTTGATAATCGCATCAATCGAAGCGACATCCGCCGGATTTGCCTGTTTAATTTCGGTTTTCGTTTCGGTTTGCGCCGTCGCTGTAAATGCAAAAGTTAAAGTAATTAAACAAAATAACAAGAAATTTTTTTTCATAATGTGTGTTAATTACGTCCGAAAAAGGTTTGGGTTTCAGGTTTCATCCAAAAAATTAAAAGCGCGATGGCAAAGGGCGAGAAAATACAGCTTAGAAGAGCTAAAACCAATAATAAAATGCCGAAAATCCAAGACCAGGAACGCGGCGGAAAAAGCACGCCGAGCAGAAAAAGCAACGCCGGTATTCCGCC
>CAYUGW010000855.1:0-1705 GCA_964444245.1 uncultured Blastocatellaceae bacterium
ACGTCGTCTGCGCTTTGACGGAAACTTCTTCCAGATTTTTCGGCGCCGCCCAATACAGCCAAACGATTAAAACGCCGAAAGTTACGGTTAAAGCGATGCTCAAAATTTGTAGATATTTTTCCTTCATTGATATACTCTATCCATTGAATAGGATACTAAATTTATGAGAAAAGTTACTAAATTTTTTATTTTCGCCGCTTTTTTGTTTTCTCTTTCGATTGCCGTCAATGCTCAAAATCAATGGCTCGGAAGCTATGAATTCGGCGAAGACGGCGGGAAAACGGCGGGCGGAACAATGATTTTTATTTCGCATCAAATTGACATTCTGGAATCGGACGACGGTTTGATCGCGATGATCAGAAGCAACGGTTATCAAACTTCAAAAGATTTAATCGCCACGACGAAGATCGAAGGCAGTAAAATTTCGTTTTATTTTGAAAGTTACGGCGAAGATAATGTTTTTGAAAATTATGAAAAAGGCGATTTGCTTTTGACTCTGGAACAAAAAAGCGAAAAAGGAAAAACAAACATTCTCACTTTTTGGGGTAAATTCCAGCCCGTTGTTCCGAAAAACGAAAAAACCGGAAAAGTTTATTTTAAGAAAATGACCGCCGAATGAGTAAAAGCCGTATCGAGAATAAAAAATTATCGTTAAGCAAGCGGACTGTGACCGCGCCGGAAACAGGAATTTCAAACAATCGCGGTCAAAGACCGCTAGATAAACGCGCCCGGTTTATTTTTGAGGCGGATTATCGGAAGTTTGTTCAAATCATTCTAACAATTGTATTTATCTTTTCGCTTCAAATTTACTCTCAAACAAAATCAGCCGATTTAATAATTTTTAACGCCAATATTCGGACTCTGGATGACAAACAGCCGAAAGCCGAAGCGGTTGCGATCAGCGGAAATAAAATCTCTCGCATCGGAACGAATAAGGAAATAAAAGCCTTGATCGGCAAGGAAACAAAAACGATTGATGCGGCGGGGAAATTGGTTTTGCCCGGCTTTAACGATTCGCACGTACATTTTCTGGGAATCGGAAATCAGTTTTTTTCGATTAACCTGCGCGACGCGAAAACGCCGCAGGAAATGGTCGAAAAGATCGAGTTTTACGCTAAATTTCTGCCGAAAGATCACTGGATTCTCGGCGGTTTCTGGGATAATGAAAACTGGAAACCGAACGCCGCGCCGACCAAAGAATTGATTGATGCCGCCGCGCCCGACAATCCGGTTTTTCTCTATAACAAAAATCCGCAAATTGCGCTCGTCAATAGCAAAGCTTTGCAAATCGCGGGTTTTGACAAAAAAACAAAAGAAATAAGGAACGGCGTAATCGAACGCGATAAAGACGGCGAAGCGACCGGAATTATTCGGGGCGAAGCAATCAGATTTATGAAGGCTTTTACGCCGAATCCGGCAAACAAGCTCGAATCCGCCGCCGCCGAAACCGCGACCAATTATGCCGCTTATTTCGGAATTACGAGCGTTCAGGACGTTCATTCGGACGACAATATAGCAATTTTCCGCGAGCTTGAAAAACAAGGGAAATTGAAAACGCGGGTTTACGATTGCGTAACGCTTCCGAACTGGCAATATCTTGCCGAAAAAGGAATAAAACGCGCCGGCGGCGATGCGATGCTTCGGCGCGGATGTCTGAAACATTTTTCCGACGGAGATTTCGAGGTGATTCCCGATCTGCTGAAAA
>CAYUGW010000856.1:0-1701 GCA_964444245.1 uncultured Blastocatellaceae bacterium
ATTTGAAATCTGAAATTTGAAAAACACCTTAAAATTTAATTTACGCTCTATTTATTTTCAGCCGATCTTCTTTTTAAGAGTTTCCAACTGTTTTTCCAATTCTGAAATCTGCCCGTTGTCATATTCGCTCAGTTTGCCTTCATTTCTCAAATTATAAAGTTTTTCCAATCCCATGCGATAATTTTCTTCGGCTTTTTGCAGATATTGCGAAAGATTATTTTTTTCGGCAAGATTTTCGTAACAAAACGCAATCCGCGTCAAATTATAAGCGTCCATCCTTCGCGCGAAATTATTCAGCGGATTTTTTTCCAAAACCGTCTTAAATTCGCTTTGCGCCGCCAGAAAAGTTTCCAATGCCGGTTGGTAATTTTTCATCGTAAAATATGTTTCGCCGAGCGAAAAACGAGTGTTGGCAACATCATACGCGCCTTCGGCATAATTCGGATCGAGCCTGACGATTTCCTGAAATCCTTCGAGCGCGATCTTCATTTTTTCTACCGATTCCGGACTTTTTCCAGCCCAATCGAGAGTTTGACCGAGTTTTTTATATGCCATCGCCAAATCGCGTTTGGCTTGAAAATTTTGCGGATCGGCATTTATTTGTTTCTGTGAGGTTTCCAGCGCTTTTGTAAAAAATTCGGTGCTTTTATCGTAAGCTTCGCTGTCTTCGTAAAGTTCGGCAATTTTTATATAAGACAGCATCAAAGATCGTTGAAAAGAAGAATTATTCGGATATTTTTCGCTCAGCGGAATAAGAATTTCCAACGCTTTTTGAAGATTTTTCATTCCGTTTTCCGAATCCGCATCCCAACTCTGCGCTTCGCCGATCGAGGTGAAAATATAACCGTATTGTTCGACGATTTCCGGTTCATCGGGTTTTTCCGCGTAAAGTTTTTCGTTTATTTCGCGCGCTCGTTCGTAAAATTCCAGAGCTTTTTTATATTCGTTGTCGTTTGAATGTCTTAAACCTTTTTTGCGCAGAAGCTCGGCAAATTTTGCGCGATATTCAAAATTTTCCGGCTGACGCGCTAAAATTTGTTCCAATAAATTAATGGCTTTATCGTAATAGTCGTCGGATTTTTTAAAGTCGTCGCTGAATACATAGATGCTTCCGAGACGTTCGTAAATACTAGCCAGAGCATCTTTTGCCGCCGGATCTTCGGGATTTTGCGCCGCCAGTTTTTCTCTGACCGCGACGACCTTTTCATAACTTTCAATCGCGCCTTTTGAATCGCCGAGATTCGGATTTCCCGGATTTCCCTGCAAATCGCCGACTTTTTCGTAAGCCGCCGCCAATTCCTTCTCCAGTTCCGGATCGTCGCCCGCTTCTTTCGACAAATTATCGAGATATTCCAAAGCACGTTTGACGAGCAATTCACGAGCGGGAAGCGATCCGGGCAGATTTTCGATCTTCGGGCTGAATTCCAAAATAAAAGAATTTGCCAGTGCGCGAACATCATTAAAACGATTTTCGGCTTTGACGCGCTCGGCTTGCGCGACGCGAGCCTGCCAGAGCGTTGCCGCAATTCCGCCGACGATTGCCAGAAAAATCAACATTCCGGCAATTACGCTTGCTTTGTTTCTATTAAAAAACTTTTCCGCGCGATAAGAAAAAGTGTTCGGTCGCGCCGTAACGGGCAAACCTTTAAGATGCCGCTTGATGTCTTCGGAGAAATTTTCCGCCGACAGGTAGCGTCTTTC
>CAYUGW010000857.1:0-1698 GCA_964444245.1 uncultured Blastocatellaceae bacterium
GCCCGGACCGACAAGCTGCGTCGTGCCGCTCGACATATCTTCCAATGCCGCCGTTCCGGCTGTAAAACTATAAGTCGCGGCGGTTATTAAATTACCTGTCGAAAAAGACATCGAAATTTCACCGGAAACTTCCTCATCAATTTTGTCATTTTTCAAATCGGGTTGAGCCGGTACAGGTAGAGCGGACTGGGCATAGCCGTTCAGACTAAATGCCGCAGTCAACATAAACATACAAATAGCCGCGATTAAGAAACTTCTATTTCCTAAAAGCCGACTGAAGATTTTATCGTTTTTCATATATCTCCTCAAAGATTCAAGTTTTTAATTTTTTAAAAGTATTGATAGCGAGAATGAGAGCAATTAATACATCTCTCCTGAAAAAATTCAAAATGAGAGAATAACTTTAGTCTTCAGTCGGCAAAGCACAGAAATTTTTAAAATTAGCCTTTATAAAAAAACCTAATTGGCTTTTCCACACAAAAGAAAATAAAGTTTATTAAACAAATCTCGTGTATTCAGTTTTAATTTAACTTTGGGAAATATACCTTATATTTTAATTTTGTCAAGCAAAATTTGTCGAAGTTTCTACAATTACCACTATTAACGGCATAAAAAAAAAGGCAAAGCCTTTATTTTTATACAACTATTATTTTTTTTTATATTCACCCTTCCTGCCAAACCGCATTTGAACGCGCCGTTAGAATCAAACCGACGCTGGCGGATAATAAAATGAATAATCCGAAGAGCCAAATATACGGAAGCGAGAGAAAAATCGTCCAAACTAAAACGCCGATCAAAATTGCCAGAGTTTCCGATTGTTTGCTTTCGGGCAGAAATCTTTTCTGCAATTTTTTGCCGATGCTGACCTGCAGCGCGACTCGTCCGAAAACATAAGACAGCATTAGTAAGATAAACGCCATCGGAATGACCAATGCGCTGACGTAATTCGGCAGAAAACTCAGAGAACCGACGACGGCAATCGTTGTTAAAATAAAACCGACAATGCCGATTCCGAGTATTTTAAAGGTGGTTAATTGAAATCTGGCAATCGATCGGCTGACCGCGCCCGGCGCAATGGTTGTCAGAGCCATCGAGATAATAAACCAGAAAAGAACCGAAATAAGGCGTTGGGCAAAAAATTGCCAGGTAAAGGAAGGAGAAAAAATCTGCGCCGGATTTTGCGTAAAACCGCGAATTTCGTCTTCAAACATCGCAATCATAACGGTTTCCTTTTCCGCATTGCGAAGCGGAGTTTCGCTTTCCGGTCGGTATGTTCCGCCGAAAACGATCACATCGCCGCCGATAAATGCGTCTTTGGTCTGAATGATCGAACCGCCGATTGCCGCGACATCGCCCGTAACTTTTCCTTCAATCGTCACATCGCCGCCGAAAACCAGTACGCCTTTTGCCTCTTTTTTGATGATGATGTTTTTGCCGAATGAATAAACTTCCTTTTCGGGCGCGTCATTGACGATGATCGTTTTTTCGTCGGGCTGCAAAGTGATGTCGGTTTGCGCGAAAACGCAAAAACAGGCAAGCAAAACAAAAACAAATCCCGAAATCATCTGTGCGAACGGGATTTGTTGATATATAAACGGATGTTTTCTAATGCCTGTATGAACCACTGTTTATTAAGCCTTTTTGTATTTGATGCGCGTCAGATATTTAGAAATGGTGAAAAAGTGAAAGTGTGAAAAC
>CAYUGW010000858.1:0-1696 GCA_964444245.1 uncultured Blastocatellaceae bacterium
CAAAGGTCGGCGCGTTTCATCGTCAAAAAGTGCATTTAAAAGTGAAGATTTCATTCAATTTTCTTCCGCATCAAATAGAGATTCTAATAATTTTCTCTGTTCTTCAAGAAGTTCGTTTTGTTCCTGAAGAAGCCGCGCCTGTTTTTCGGAAGTTTGTTTTAAAAGCTCAAAAATATGCCGATAACTTTCAAATAAAATCTTTTCTTCTTCGGCAATTTGCTTTATTTTCCGATGATTTATCAAAGGCTGTCGGTTGAGTCTTAAAAGTTCTATTGTGAACTTTCCTGTTTCCGAAAGTCCATGAAGTTCACCGTTCGGCAATTCGATAAAATGATTCTCTCTATTTTCAATTCGCGGATTCCAGATTGGTTTATCGGTAGATTTTACGGGAAAATAATCCGACTTATAAAGATTGCAGCGGACACACGCATAAACCAGATTTTCCATTTCATCCGAGCCGTTTTTGCTTTGCGGCTGAAAATGGTCAATCGTCAATTCACCGCCGACATCGGTTTCACTAACTCCGCAATATTCACAGGAAAAATTTGCTCTTTGGCGAACAAATTGGCGGGTTTCATCATTCATCAGGCGGCTTTTAAATCTTGTTTTTTGTTTAATTTTTCGCGAAGAGTTTCATTTTCACGATGTAATAATTCATTTTGTGAAGCGATCTTTGCGATTTTGTTCTTTGATTCGGAAATTTCCTTCAAAGCCGACTGAAATAAGTTCTTTGTTTCATCCGAATCATTGCCCGAAAAATCGGAATTAAACAATTCATTTTCGATCCCGTCTTGTTCGGCATACCATTTTTCAAGCTCCGATTTTTCGCTTTCGGTCAAACTTTTGCCGCTCACACTTTTTTTATGTAAATTCTGCATCACAGTATTTTTTTCCATAGTTTTCAAAACATTATCGCATAGTTAATGGCAGAATTTGAAATTATTTACCGATTTCGCCGCGTTCTAAAATTATCGTGAAATCGTTTTCCCGCGCTTCGCGGAAGAGTTTTGATAAAAAATCTTTCTGTTTTGCGTCAAACAGATTTTCCGCGCAAAATTTGTCGAATGTTTCAATGCTCATATTTGAATCAATCGCGCCCGTTAATTTGGCGGAAGTCAGGCGGATTTGGACTTTGTAATTTACCTTTTTCGCGCCGATTTTGACATTGTTTAGATTCGCGTACAGCATTATTTTGACGAGCGCGTCTTTGATGTCGTTTTTGCTCGGGAATTTTGTAAACGGCGGCAACGGCGTTTGATTACAATAAACTTTATTAAAGTAGAGGCTTTTTCGCGATACCCGCGCTCATTGCAACCGGAACGGATTGCGCTCCAGTCCGCTTCGCGCCTTAGTCGAATTAACCTTTTTTACGGTATTTATTAACCAAAAGCCATTAACGCACGGTAAGATAAAATAAGAAATCGTTGTCGCATCCAATGCAATTGAAGACCGTGCGTTAAAACCATTAGTATCGACACAAGTTTGATGACTTGTGTCGATACTAATGCTTAAAAGACACGGCTAAATTCAGTAAGTCGCTACGCAACAAAGACTTAACTAAAAATAACCAATATTATTTTTATGAGAAAGCCCTGATTCCATTTCTTTTTCTCCGGCAAAACTCAATTCATAATTTGAAACAAAAAGTTCGTTTCCTTTTTGATTTGAATTTTTTGCGACATTTCTCATTCCGTAC
>CAYUGW010000859.1:0-1053 GCA_964444245.1 uncultured Blastocatellaceae bacterium
CTTTCCGTGTTTTAAGTTCTTTTTCGGTTGGAAAGTAATAAATACAGGTTATTTCATCATTTGAAGTCGAATAGCCGAGTCCTTTTTCATCATTCGTAATACTGCAGCTTGATCCGTTCGCGCCCATAAGACAATCTACATTATTTGAAATCCATTTTTTATAAACTGTTTTTATGTCCTTTGAATCGGATGAACTTGGACTTAATTCATTTCTAATAGTTATATATCTTTCATCTTTCGGATCTTTCGGTTCAACTGTAATTTGAAATACCAAAGCGTCAAAACTGACAGGCGGTTTTTCGATAATTGAGTTTTCACCGGAACAATCCGGGCGCGTCCATCGAAAAGTAACGATTTGATTATCAATCTCGAAATATTCGCTTTCGTTCGATTGATTCGGATAGCCGAGCATTTGAATAACTTCTGCACGGGTTGTTTTCAAAGGAAAGATGTTATTCCAATCTTTGGCTAAACAAGGCATAGAAAAAACCGACAACCATATCAGACAAAAAATATTCAGGCAAAATTTCATAGTTTTATTTTTTGGTTTCAAGAATTTTTAGCAGATATTAAATTCCCAATAGACTTCTACGAGTTTATTATTCCGAAAATAAAAATCCGCAAAACCCTCAGCCATACCGTAAGACAAGTTTTTTAAGCCGGATTCTTTTGTTTCTACTTTTGATTGACCAAATTTTGTTTGTATATCTTTTATGCTTGCACCGATATTGACACCGGATATTGACCATTTGGCGGAAGTAACGCTGATTGAACCAACGAAAAAACCTGTTCCGTCATTTGCTTCGATAAGTCTGACGATCAATCCTTTGTAGCGCAGGGTTAGCGTTTCGCCGTTCTCGCAAGGAAACTCGCCGTCTTTTTTCTCTGATAAAGGTTTTCCGAGTTTTTGAATTACAGTTGAATATGGCGTGTAAACTCCAACGCCATTGATTTGCAAATCAATCGTTTCCTGCGCCGCCGCCGTAAATGATAAAGCGAGAACAATAAATAAAATTAAAAGCTTAAAGTGTTTAGAAAGTAAAAGTTGAGGTT
>CAYUGW010000859.1:1063-1693 GCA_964444245.1 uncultured Blastocatellaceae bacterium
GCCAATTTTCTTAGATGTTGCCTTGATACTACGTGATTAATAGTTAGAAGTGTACTGTTCATTGAACTCCAAAAATAGATAAGTAAATAAAATTAAAAACAGTTGTTTCATATAGTTTAAATTTCCGCCGTTAGCTTTTCTTCGCTGAGCGTTCGATGTGGGAAGCGATTTTCCACGCGGCGAGTTTGGCGGGTTGGTTGCGGGAGAAATTGCGAATAAAATCGCCCAGAATGTCCACGTCGTCCAAGCCTTTTTTGAAAGCGGTGTTTTTGTCCGCGACCGACGCGCCGCGCTCGCCCGCCGCCGCATTTGAAGTGCCCTGCGAATTGTCGAAATCTTCAATGTAATCTTCGATTGATTCGAGAAATTCGAGCGTCAAACCGCGTGAGATGAAAGCGGCTTGTTATTCGATTGCCTTCGGCGCAACGGCGCGTGCGGTATTTAACAATTCGGTGTCGTCCATCGCGCTGACCGTCGGGTAATTTTTATCAAAACCCGGATTCTGCCGCGCAATGCTTTTCGCCGTCCGCGCCAGCGTTGATAGATAATCGCGAATATTCTGCCGCGCCACCGCCCGAATCGCCGTGCCTTGCTTGCCCTCGCCTTCAAAACCGCTCTGCTCCGCGCTCT
>CAYUGW010000860.1:0-1680 GCA_964444245.1 uncultured Blastocatellaceae bacterium
AAAATTCCGAGAATCGTCGGCGCGATGTCTTCGAGTGCGCCGTTTTCGCGCAAATTCAAATCTCTCGCATTTTCGTCAAATAAAATAAACGGGACGGGATTGGCGGTGTGCGCGTTGTTCGGTTCGCCCGTTAAAAGATCCGCCATTTCTTCGCAGTTTCCGTGATCGGAAGTGATGATCGCAACGCCGTTCATCTCGCGCACTTTTTCGAGAATTCCGCCGAGGCAAGTATCAACAAACTGCACCGATTCGATGGTTTTTTCCAGATTTCCGGTGTGCGCGACCATATCGCTCGACGCGAGATTGACGATAAAAACGTCGTTTTCATCGGCTTCGAGGCTTCGAAGGAGTTTGTCCGTAACTTTGAAACAACTGAGTTCCGGCTGAATTTCATACGACGGGTTTTTGATCGAAGGTATAAAAACTCTCTGTTCGCACGGATGTTCGAGATCGTTTCCGCCGTTGAAAAAATATGTGATATGCGCGTATTTTTCGGTTTCGGTTACGCGGCAGTTCAGCACGCCGTTTTCGGCAAAAACCTTTGCCAGCACATTTTCCTCGTTTTCCTGTTTGAAGGCGACCGGCAGATGAAAACTGCGGTCGTATTCAGTCAGGCAGACGGTTTCGATCTTCGGTTTTCCGAATTCTTCGGCATTTGAAACTGCCAGAGATTTCACGAGTTGGCGCATTCCGTCCGGGCGGTGATTGAAAAATATTACGACATCGCCGTCTTTGACGGTCGCGACCGGTTCGCCCGGATTTTTTTCCAGAATGATCGGCTGGATAAATTCGTCGGAAATTCCGCGCAAGAATGAATTGCGAATCGCCGTAACTCCATCGGTCGCGTGTTCGCCTTCGGAATGAACGAGCATCGTAAAGGCGCGCGCCGTGCGTTCCCAATTCTCGTCCTTGTCCATCGCGTAATAACGCCCGCAAAGCGTCGCAATTTCGCCGATTCCGATGTCGCCGAGCTTGATTTCCAGCATTTCCAGATAAATATCCGCCGTCCGCTGGCGCACATCGCGCCCGTCTAAAATCGCGTGAACATAGACGTTTTTCACGTCTTCGTTTTTTGCCATTCTTAAAAGAGCAAAGAGATTTTCGGGCGAAGAATGAATCTCGCCGTCTGACAATAAACCGACGAGATGAACCGATGAATTATTGAGTTTGGCTTTGGCAAAAGCGTTTTTTAAAACTTCATTTTCAAAGAATTTTCCGGTTTTGATCGCATTCGAAATGCGCGAAACATCGGTTTGAACGATGCGACCCGCGCCGATATTGAGATGCCCGACCTCGGAATTTCCCGGCGCATCCGGCGATAAACCGACGCGCAAACCCGCCGAAGCCAGCAGCGTATGCGGATAATTCGACCAGATTTCATCAAAATACGGCGTATGCGCCAGCGCAATCGCGTTTCCCTGTTTCTGCGGCGAATGTCCCCAACCGTCAACGATGATGAGCGCAAGCGGACGCTTGGCGATTTTGGATTTCGGATTTCGGATTTCGGATTGTTCCATTTTTTACGTTATTAGATTAAAGTCAGATTTATTAATTAAGAAATTACTTTAGATTTTTCAGCAGATTTCGGCAAAAGGCAAATCCGCATTCCGCAATCCCAAATCCGCAATCAATAGGCATCGGGCGCGGCTTTTTCCATCCAGCGCGTCGGGTGCTTCAATT
>CAYUGW010000861.1:0-1680 GCA_964444245.1 uncultured Blastocatellaceae bacterium
CGGTCGGCGCGACCAGATGATCGAAGACGATATTATGCTGTTCGCGCCAGCCGAAAGTGCCGAGGTGATTGAGATAATCGTTATAAAAAAGTTTTCGCGCCAGCGGTTTGGCGGTTTTGTTGAGCGGTTTGTAAATCAGTTTCGAGGCGAGAAAAACGCCGATGGTCGGGAGTTTCGACAATTGAAAAAGCGTCGGCTGATTGATCTTCGATGTAAAACCGGTGCGAATCGGATTGACGTAATTGATGATCCAACTGTTGTTTTCTTCGCCGTAGATCCAGGCGGAAATATGTCCGCCTTTTTTGACCTTTTTGGCAAGCGACGTAAAAGCCTTTTGCGGGTCGGGCGTGTGGTGCAGAACGCCGACCGAAAAAGCGTAGTCAAAGGCGCGTTTAAATGGCAATTTAAAAATATCCGCCTGGACAATGTGAACATTGTCCAGGTCTTTCGTCGCTTGATAAGCGGTTTCGACCGCCGCGCTCAGATCGATTCCGATAACTTCCTTCGCGCCCCAATTCGCCGCGAGTGACGTATGTCTGCCTTTTCCGCAGCCGCCTTCGAGGACGATTTTCCCTTCGAAAAATTCGGGCTTGACGGGTTGGAGCCAACCAAGAAATTGTTCGGCGTATTTTTCGTCCTTTTGCGTAAAATGCGTCCATTGCCAGCCGAAATTTTCGGCGGTTTCGGCTTTGTCCTGCTCGATCTTTTCGAGCGCGGCAAACCGCGGAATTCCGCGCTCGACCTTGTATTCGCGGTCGCATTTCTTGCAGTTTAAGACTGCTTCGATGATTTCCTTGCCGTCATATTTGCTGGCGTAGGCGAGCAAAATGTCGCCGCCGCAGCACGGACAAGCCAGGTATTGTAAAAGTTTTTCTTTCATTAAATTAATCTTTCATCCAAATTTCTTTCTTAAGAGTTGAAAAAAATATAGGAATAGCAAATGTTCCCCCTTTTATATCCGAACCTTGTTTTAATGCTTCATTAGCAACATTCAATTCAGAACTCCACAAACTTACTGGTTGAAAAATCTCTACAGGCAAATAGTTTTCCGAAAAAGATTTATCTGCCATATTTACCGCACAAATGTAAATACTTTCATCATTAAGAAATATCTTGAATTGCTTTTTATCAACCGTATCAATCAAACATTCATTTGGAAACGCTGCCATTCCTAATATGGTTAAAATCTTACGACCAAAAGCAAGAGGAATGAAGAAGAAAAATTTTTCAGCTTCAATTGGGGAAAATCCAAATAATGTTAGCTCTTTTATTGCATCTTCAGGCTGAGTAATCTTATCCATTGCTAGTATTTTGACAGCATTCAAAACACTTTTATTAATTTCTTCGTTCACAGTCATATTCCTTTAAGATTTTTCCTGAAATTTTCAAATTCTTTTATGGGAAAAGGCTGTCGCCAGTTTTGCTCGAATTCGTCGTTAAATCTTTCTTCATAAAGCTGCTCGAATGTTTGATAAAACGCGCGGCAGATTTCTCTCGCGTTGCCGCTGTATGAAAAAACCGTTTCGCTGCGCCGGCGGCTTCTGTCTTCGGTCGGATATTCGATGATTTCGAGCGAAGTGTTTTTGGCAGTTTTGCGGAAAACAAAATCGAATTCTTCGGGATTCCGATTCCATTTCAGAGTTTTTTCAAATTCGTGCAGATCGGGATCAGTCAAAAACG
>CAYUGW010000862.1:0-952 GCA_964444245.1 uncultured Blastocatellaceae bacterium
AATGCGGCGTTCAAATTTCATAAATTAAATTCGGTTTTCGTTCCGCTTCAAGTAAACAATCTGGACGAATTTATGCGCCGGATGGTTTTGGAAAAAACGCGCGAAATCGAACTGAATTTCAATGGTTTTGCCGTAACGAATCCGCATAAACAAGCGATTATCAAATATTTAGACGAAATAGACGAAACCGCAAAAAAAATCGGCGCGGTTAATACGATAAAAATCGAAAACGGCAAACTCTGCGGCTACAACACCGATGCACAAGGTTTTATCGAACCTCTGAAAAACGCTTACGGCGATTTGAAGAATGCGCGCATCGCCGTCTTCGGCGCAGGCGGCGCGGCGCGAGCCTGCATTTACGCGCTAAAACAGGAAAACGCCGAAGTTACGATCTTCGCCCGAAATCCCGAAAAAGCCGAAAGTCTTGCCAAAGAATTTGAAATCGAATTAAATGAATTACCAAAGATCAAAGATCAAAGATCAAAGACCGATTTCAATAATTTCGATATTTTAGTGAACACAACCCCGCTCGGCACAAAAGGCGAACTCGAAAACGAAACTCCGCCCATTGCCATCGAACAGATAAAAAATATTCACCTCGTTTACGATTTGGTTTATAATCCTTATGAGACGCGATTTTTGCGTGAAGCGAAAAGCGCGGATATTCCGACAATCGGCGGCTTGGCAATGCTCATTGCGCAAGGCGCGGCGCAGCAAAAAATCTGGACAAATCTCGATGCGCCGATGAAAGAAATGAGCCGCGCCGCCCTTCAAAAACTTCAAAATTAACGGATTAAACGAAAGCGTCTCGCTTTCCTGCGTTCGTAAAAACGCAAAAATGTTTGAACAAAAAATCAACTTTATTCTAAGCAAAGGCTTTTTCGCGCTCACGCGCTCAGCAGGCAAGATGCCTGCGCTCCAATTATAAAATCTTATGAAAATCGAAGCCTTA
>CAYUGW010000862.1:962-1679 GCA_964444245.1 uncultured Blastocatellaceae bacterium
CTCGATGCGCCGATGAAAGAAATGAGCCGCGCCGCACTTCAAAAACTTCAAAACTGACTGGAGCGTTGGGCGGCTCGCTTGCACCGTCGCGGGAGCGACGGAACGGCGTTTGAAACCGATCAAGTTTAATGTAATCGGCGGCTTTTTCGCGCTATCGCGCTCATGCAAGCGGGGACGCTTGCGCTCCAGTCGTACAAAACTTATGAAAATCGAAGCCTTAAATTGCCCGAACTGCGGCGCGTCCGTCGCGGATAATTCCAATTTTTGCCACTTTTGTGCGTCGCGCTTGAAAACGATGGCGTGCAAAAAATGTTTCGGCACGATCTTTCAAGGCAGCAGTTTTTGTCCGCTCTGCGGCGAAAAAGCTTTTAAATCGCAAACGATTGACGAAAAAAATATAGGAAACTGTCCGCGCTGCAGATCCAAACTCCAACTATTGCAAGTTCAGGATTTAGCAATCCGTGAATGCGAGAAATGCGAAGGTGTTTGGCTCGATACGGAAACTTTTGAAGAAATCTGCTCGAATCACGAAAAACAAGCCGCCGTTATGCAGAAACTGGACGAGATTTTAACGCATAAAAAACATCTCGAAGTAAGATATGTTCCCTGCCCGGAATGCAAAAATTTGATGAATCGCAGCAATTTTGCCAGAGTTTCCGGCATAATCATTGACACCTGCAAACCGCACGGAATCTGGTTTGATGCCGAAGAATTGCC
>CAYUGW010000863.1:0-1676 GCA_964444245.1 uncultured Blastocatellaceae bacterium
TAATTAAATTTGCGCTGATTTCCGAGCGTTGACCAGGTTTCTTTGGAAAGCGATTTTCCGCAAAGCGAACCTGCGCCGTGCGCCGGATAAACTTCCGTTTCGTCCGGCAGAGGCAGAATTTTTTCGTGCAAAGAATCATAGAGCATCGCGCCCATCTGTTCGGCGGTAAAGCCTTTCGAGCCGACCAGATCGGGTCGCCCGACATCGCCGATAAAGAGCGTGTCGCCCGTGAACATCTTTACGGGTTCGCTAGAGTTTTCCGTATTTTCCGCCAGAACGCAGATTCCTTCCGGCGTGTGTCCGGGCGTTTCGAGAAATTTCAAATTAATTTTTCCGAGCGTTAATTCGTCATTATCTTTAACCTTCAAAGTCGGAAACTGCGTATTTGCCCGCTGCCCGAAAATGATTTCCGCACCCGTTTTTTCCGCTAATTCGATATGCCCCGAAACAAAATCGGCGTGCGAATGCGTTTCGATAATGTATTTGATTTTTTGATTGTTCGCTTCGGCTTCGTCCAGATATTGCTGAATATCGCGCTGCGGATCAATGATCGCCGCTTCCCCGTCAGAACCGATGTAATAAGAAGCGTGTGCCAAACATCCCAAATAAAATTGTTTGAATTTCATAACTTTTTAATCTCCAGATAATTTTTCGTTTTATTATTTCGTGAATTCTTATAAATTGCCACTAGATTATGGTCTTTGAAAAAATAGATACCGTAATAAAAAATCAACTTTTTAGCTGGGAGCGCAGGCATCCTTGCCTGCCACGTCGCTTGTAAAGCGGCGTGAAATGCCTTTGCCTATTAATTTGCCTTGAATAAATTCGGAAATTCTTTTCGTGCTTCGCACTCAGCAGGCAAGGATGCCTGCGCTCCCAGCTAAAACGCTTTTTAAGCTTTTTACGACTTTATTTTTTCAAAGAACATTATCTAGCAGTTTGATAAAATTAAGAAACAAAAGGGTTTAGATGAATCTTATTTCCTATTATATTGTTTAATTACATAAGTTTAGCGTCTGCATTTTCAACTGCTTGATTTTCTCTAGCGCCGATTCCAGGGCATTCGCGCCAGAATCATTCCCATTCCGCACGTATTCGTGATTGCCGCGAAAACCAAACCCGCGCCGACAAATCCTGAAAGCGCGATAAAATACGGATGCACGAAAACCGCCAGCAGAACGCCGCTCAAAACCAGCAATCCGGCGGTAAAACGCACTTGTCGTTCCAAATCCCAAACCGCATTTTCGTCGCGTTCGACCGGCAGATTTTCAGATTTCCAATCATTGATTCCGCCTCTGACATTTATCACGTTTTGAAAACCAAGATTCTTCAGACGCTTCTGTGCTTCGGCAGAACGCCTTCCCGTGCGGCACATCACATAAACCGTGTGATTATGGTCAATTTCCGCGTGCCGCTTTTCAATCTCGCCGAGCGGAATCAATTTCGCACCCGATACGCGACCGCTCGAAAATTCGGGAAATTCGCGCACGTCGATCAGCGTCGTATTCTCGTTTCCCAATTCTTCTTTTAAGCCTAAAACCGTGCATTCGCTCATAATATTTTCGTCTCACTTCTTCTTAAAATCCTTGCCGGATAAAGTATTTGTTTTATCATTTTCATTTATATCCGAACCATCACAAGTATATTGCCATATAGTTATATAGTTTGTCAATAGC
>CAYUGW010000864.1:0-1671 GCA_964444245.1 uncultured Blastocatellaceae bacterium
ATAATTCGATTCTTCGCAGACAGTTCCGTCGCGGTCGAGAAAAATTGCTTTTCGGGTATCGGTTCGGATATTTTTGAATTTCCTTTAATTTACTCTCTGCCCGCAATTAATGCAGACGAAATGTGTCTCTTTGAATAATAAACCGAGAAAAATAAGCGCAAAAGGAATAATCGCGCACGGGAAAAAAATTAAGAAGGCAAAAAATGTGATCGTGAACATTATGCCCATATAAACGAATCCGCCGGTCGAAATTATTGATTTCGTGCTGATTCCGCCCGAACCGCCGCAATACGGGCAGGCGGAAAAATTTTGCAGATTCTGTTGTGTGTGAAACGGTTGAATCTGATGAGTTCCGTGCGGCTGATTCAGCGGCTGAGTTTGATATGGCGAAAAATCGTGTTGCTGCCGGGTTTGTTCGGCAACCGGACGTGTTTGTCTGTGCGATTGCGAAACGCAATCGTTACAAACATTTGCATCATAAAAAATTTGGATTCCGCATTGCGTACAATAATTCGGCATTGGTTTTTTATTTTCCTCGAAACAAGTCGCATTTTATAACATTGCCGCCGCTTTTTCAAAAACTTCATCCGGCGAAATCCGCGTCATACAGCGGTGATCAATCGGGCAATCGCGCAGCATACACGGCGCACAATCAACATCTTTTTTGATGATTTCCGATTGAAACGGTTGCGTTGTTTTCGGATTTGTCGGACCGAATATCACCAAAGTTTTTGTTCCCAAGGCGGCGGAAATATGCGCCGGACCGGTATCGTTTGAAACGAGCAGATCGCAAACGCTCAAAATCGCAACGACTTCCGAGAGTGTCGTTTTTCCGGTTAAAATTACCGGTTTTATTTCGCATTTTTCATAAACTTCGAGCGAAACGCCTAATTCATTTTCCGCTCCGATCAAGATTATATTTGAATTTAACTCGGTTTGAAGACGATCATTAAGTTTCGCGTAACTCCACGTTTGCCAACGCTTTGCGCGAGAATTGGTCGAACCCGGAACGAAGGCGATTGTTTTTTTCGTTAAATCAACTCCGCTTTCAACTAAAATTTTTCGCGCATTTTCAAGTCTTTCGGCGGAAACTTCCAATTCAAAACGCGGCTCGGTTTCTAAAACGGTTTGCGTGCCGAAAAATTTATGTTCGATTTCGGCAATCAAATTCAAATAATAAAAAATCTCGTGGCGTTCGTTTTTCCAGAAGGGAATTTTTACCGCGTCCGAAAGCAGAAAACTTCTGCCTTCTTTGCCGTAACCGAATGTTTGGGGAACTTTCCCGAGTTTTGCCAGAAAAGCCGATTCAAGGGAATTTGTAAAAAGCACGGCAAGATCGAATTTTTTTTCGCGCCAGATTTTTGCTTGTGTAATTGTAATTTTAAATGAAGTTGTTTCGCGCTCGAACGGCAGAATTTCATCAATAAAATCGGCATCTTGAAAAATTCCTTTCGCCCATGTTCGGGTGTGAAGCGTAAGATGAGCATCGGGAAAAATGCGCCGCAACTCACGCAAGGCGGGAATCGTCATCACCGCATCGCCAACCCAATTTGTTCCGCGCACCACTATTTTCATTAAATAAAACCCGGGAGCGCAGGCGGCTCGCCTGCACGTTTGCGATAGCAAACGAATTAAGATGAAATTTAAAAAACTTTGATTTTAACGGGAATT
>CAYUGW010000865.1:0-1669 GCA_964444245.1 uncultured Blastocatellaceae bacterium
AATGTTTTTCGGCTTACAGCACGGTCGGTTTAAGCGTCGGAATTACATCGAGTCTGAGCGAGCCGAGCAAACTTGTCATTATTTTTGTTATGTTTATCGGCAGAGTAAGCATGCTTTCCATTCTGATCGCTTTAGTTAAAAAATCCGAACAACGTAATTATCGTTACCCGACTGAAGAAATCTTGATTAACTGAAAATTTATGAAATATATCATTGTTGGACTCGGAAATTTTGGTGCTTCCTTAGCTGAAAAACTTACCAAACAAGGTAATGAAGTAATTGGTGTGGACATTAGCATAAGCAAGGTCGAAGCATACAAAGAAAAAATTTCACATACGATTTGTATGGATTCTACTGACCAACTTACGATGTCAGGTCTTCCTTTGAAAGATACGGACATCGCCATTGTCGCCATCGGCGAGGATAAAGGGGCGAATATTATGACGACGGCAATCTTAAAAAATCTGAAAGTGAAAAGATTGATCAGCCGCGCCATAAATTCTCTGCACGAAACGGTTTTAGAAGCTATCGGCGTTGACGAAATTGTCCATCCCGAAGAGGAAACTGCTGAAAGACTGGCAAAAAGATTGTGTTTTACGGGTGTTCTCGATTCATTCGAGATTACGGGAGATTACAGCATTGTCGAAATTGCCGTTCCGAATCAATATTCGGGCAAAACTCTGGAAGAAATCGGTCTGCGAAGAAAACACAATATAGTTGTTTTGACGACTATGAAAATTATCGAAGAAAAAAATATTTTGGGAATGAAGAAAAAAGTCAAAAAAGTTCAGGAAGTTGCTTCACCGCAAACTGTTCTTAATCAAAATGATACGATGATTATTTACGGAGACAACAAAGACATTAAACGGCTGCTTGATAAAAAAGATTAAAACTCGATTGGTCTGTTAAGAGAACTTTCACATTTTATCTAACGGCAAATCCGCTTGATTGTTCACTTTTGCCTTTTTGTTGTAGAATTTTGTGTGTATGAAAGAGGCAATTGAACAAGTAGATTTAGCGCGGAAAGCGTTCGAACAGGAGTTTGAACGCTTTGACGTATTGCGTTCGGCGAATGGTGATTTGGGTTTGGCGGAAGCCGAGAGTTTAGCCAAGGATTTAGCGGAAATTCGCATAAAACATACGGGCAAAAAATCGGCGATTTCCGGCTTGAATCGCCTTATCGGACAAGCCGCGCCGGAAGACCGCGCTTCGGTTGGCAAATTGATTCAAACGCTCAATGCGGAAGTTAATCAATCAATCACGGAAGCCGAAAACACGCTCAAAACATTGATCGAAAATGCGAAAACCGAACGCGAACGCCTTGACGTAACACTTCCCGGTCGCCGCGTGCGAACCGGACATCTGCATCCGATCACGCTTTTGCGCCAAAAAATCGAAGACATCTTCGTTTCATTAGGCTACGCCATCGAAGACGACCGCGAGATCGAAACCGATTATTACAATTTCGACGCGCTCAATATTCCCGAAGGTCATCCGGCAAGAGAATCGCAGGACACTTTTTATACGACGGACGGCTTTGCGCTTCGTTCGCAAACTTCAACCGTGCAAATCCGCGCAATGGAGCGGCGCGGCGCACCTTTAAGAATTATCGCACCCGGCAGAGTTTTCCGCCGCGACACGCCCGATATGACGCATACGCCGATGTTTC
>CAYUGW010000866.1:0-1667 GCA_964444245.1 uncultured Blastocatellaceae bacterium
TATTGGGCGGCGCCGAAAAATCTGGAAGAAGTTTCCGTCAAAGCGCAGACGACGTATGAAAATGTCACGACCAAAGCGCAAGTAATTACAAATACTTACGAGGTTGACAAAGCGAAACTCGACGAAGGCTTAACGGCTTTCCGGCAAGATAATTTTATTCTGGCGCGTGATTTATTCCAACGCGCCGACCCCGAACGCCGCGATGCGAAAACGCAGTTTTATATCGCTTACACTTTTTACCGGCAAGGTTGGGGCAGATTTTCAAGCGACGACGAGCTTTTTGCAAAAGGTCTGGAAGAAGTCGGTCGCGTCATTACGCTCGATAAGGATTTTAAGAGCGACGACGCAAATCTGCAGCTTAAAACTCCGGTCGAACTGAAGAACGAATTTGAAGAAGGTTTGAGAGTTACTTTGGATGATTTTAATCCGCTGAGAGTTTTGCGCGAGCGAAAATGATGGAATTATTGTTTGGAGTCCCGCCTTTAGGCGGCTTCGCCGTAATCATCAATCAAATATATTTGAAGATAAAGCCGCCTAAAGGCGGGACTCCAAACTAAATGAAATGAAAACAGATTTGACTAAAACTAAAGACGACAATGATTTGCCGATCATCGAAGGCGAATTTTTAGATATTGCGACCGTCGAAGAAATTGAAAATTCGATTGAAGAAGAAACGATCGTTTCGGTAAAAAAACAAGAAATCTCAAAGACCGAAGATCAAAAATCAAAGGTCAAAGAAAAAGATTCAAAAGCGTGGCTGCAATACATCGTCGTTCCTTTGATTTTCTTGTTCGTCACGCTTTTGGGCGGTTTGCGGCTCGGCGCGGAAAACAGCGAGTTTTTATTCTTAAAACCCGCGCTCGTCTGTCTGATTTTTGCGGTGATTTTGATCGTACTGTTTTTCCGTGCGCGTTTAATTGAAATCGAAGGCTGGTTTTCGGAAAACTTCTCGCCGCTGCAAAACACGGCAAACGCCTGCGTTATGCTGACGCTTTTTGCCGCTTCGACGCAGGTTTTTAATTCCCTGATTCCCGAACAAGGTTTGCCTTTCTGGATCATCGCGTTTTTCTTTTTATGGTCGCTCTGGACGAATCTGTTTGCGGAATTTAATACGAAAAAACTTTTAACGAGTCTTGGAAGTCTTTTCGGCTTGGCTTTTATCACGAAATATTTGATTTTGTCGAGTCTGACTTCGCCCGAAAACGGCGGGTTTATTCAAGCGATTTTTTCGGGAAATCTGACAAGAGAAACGCTCACCTATCTGCTCGATCTGCCGCGATTTTCAAGCGGAACGGGTTATATTCAATTTTTTACTCTGATTTTTTATCTGATCGGTTTATTTTTGCTTTCGCCCGTTTTGGTGAAAAAAGATTAATTTTCTTCAAATAATTCATCTTCCGATTTTTCATCGGAAATAATTTCATAAAGATTCGGCGCGTCAGTTTTGGAAACCTGTTTTTTGTCGGGAACTTGCAAGACTTTGATGCGCGTCAAACGGTTGTGGCGTTTGATTTCAATTTCATCGTCCGTTTTTATCTCGCGTGAAGATTTCGCCGCCGCGTCATTAACTTTGACGAGATGCGCATCACAAAATTTCTGCGCCAGAGAGCGGCGCACGATCAAACGGCTTGCCTTTAAAAATAAATCCAATCTCATCTTTTTGAATG
>CAYUGW010000867.1:0-1666 GCA_964444245.1 uncultured Blastocatellaceae bacterium
CCGGGCTGTCCGCCGCGCCCGGAAATGCTGATTCACGCGATTATGATGCTGCAGGAAAAGATTATGAACGAATCGGTCAAAGACCGCCGCGATACTTTTGAAAAAGAATCGCGCGTTTCAATCGTTCCCGGAACTCTGCCCGTAACCGAAGGTACGGCTCTGGAAATCGATACACATACGGGAGTTGACAACAAAGAAGTTTCGCGCCCCTACACGATTCCTTCGCGGCACGAGAAACGGCGTTCTTCGTAAATTTTTAGCGCGGCGACAAAAACCAAAAAACTCGCCGCTTTTTTGTTAAAAAAAATTATGGCTGACACAAAAATTTTGCACGAATTTGTTGAGAAATTAAAAGAAGAAAACGCTTCGTGGGTCGAAGATTTTAAAGATGCGCGCGGCGAAGTTACCGTTACCGTTCCGCGTGATTCGATTGTTGATGTATGCTGGGTTTTGAAAACGAAACACGGCTTTAATATGCTTGCCGATCTATGCGGCGCAGACCGCGGTCCCGAAGAAGATCCGCGTTTTGAAGTCAATTATCACTTGTTTTCGACAACGCATCATAAACGCCTGCGGCTGAAAGTTCTTTTGAGCGAAGACGATCCGAAGGTGCAGACCGTGGTCAGCGTCTGGAAAACCGCCAACTGGCACGAGCGCGAAACTTTCGATCTGATGGGCGTAATTTTTGAAGGTCATCCCGATCTGCGAAGAATTCTGCTGCCGTCGGATTTCGACGGACATGCATTACGCAAAGATTATCCGCTGCGCGGATACGAACCGTATAGTTTGAGTTAGAAATAATGAATCAAAATCTCCACAAAGCCTTGACCGAAGTTCGTCCGCTGCCGATTACTTACACGGTGGATGATCTCGAGTTTATGCCGGAAGACACCAATAGATACGAATTGATTGGAGGAAAATTACTTGTGTCGCGTGCGCCTCATCTCGACCATCAAAAAACCGTAACTAACTTTATTATCGCATTCGGCGATTATTTGAAAAAAAATCCTATCGGTATAATCGTAACAACGCCGGGCGTAATTTTCAGCAAAGAAGATTCTGTAATTCCCGATCTCGTTTTTGCCACACACGAAACCGTTAAAAATAATGTGGCGGGAACAGACGAAAAATTCGAGGGAAAATTTATCGGTGCGCCTGAAATTGTAATCGAAATTTTGTCTTACGGAAAAAAGGATGTCGAGCGCGACCGCGTTCACAAACGCGAGATTTACGGAAAATTCGGCGTACGGGAATATTGGATTGTTGACGGATTATTTAATACGATTGAAGTTTATCATTTGGAAGAAAAAGGGCTGGAACGAATCAAGCGGTTCGAGATTTACGAATCAATCGAAACGCCGATTCTGCCCGATTTTTCCTTGAACCTAACGGATATTTTTAAATTTTAATTTATGAGCGCAGTTTTAGATAGAATACCGAGCCAAACAGAAGTTTTGGATCAGCCTTTGGATACGCAGATGACGCTTTCGATGGGACCGCAGCATCCTTCGACGCACGGCGTTCTGCGGCTTGAATTGCAGCTTGACGGCGAACTCGTCGTCCGAGCCATTCCCGACATCGGTTATCTCCATACGGGAATGGAAAAGCTCTTTGAATACAAGAAATACCAGCAAGGCATCGTCATCACCGACCGGATGGATTATCT
>CAYUGW010000868.1:0-1664 GCA_964444245.1 uncultured Blastocatellaceae bacterium
AATTTAAAGAACTATTGTGCGGTTTCAACTTTCAGAAGTTTCGCGTAATCCTTAAAAATCTGCATTTTATCGGCGCGGATCTGCCCTTTTATCTCGCCGAGTTGGAATTCGATTTTGTCCGATTCGGCAAAATCTCCGAAAATCTCGCTGTCAACTTCCCAGCATAATTTTTCGTTGGCTTTTCCGCGTCTTACTTCGCTCGAGCGGTTCGGTTCGCCGAGCATTACGTCGCCGTCGGAGAAAAGAATTGTCAGTGAATTTTCCCGCGAAAATACGAACGCTTTGCTTTGCGAATTGACGCATAAAACATTGCGGACGGGTTTTCGGTCGATTCCTTTAATGGCAAAAAATGAAGACATCTGCCATTCGAATTTTGAAAAACGCTTTCGCAAATCATCCTTTTCGGCTAAAACTTCCGTTTTGATTTCCGCAATCGTCATATATTTCGATTCATCGTAAGAAAACGAAAAAGCCGCAAAATCAGTAAAATTTTTTATTTCATCTTGCGCGTCTTCAAAAGATTTCGTTTGCGAAAAACCGGCGATTGATAAAAGCAAGATCAGCAAAATTGCAGCAAAAATTTTATTCATAATTTTTTCTCGAGAAACCTATTAAAAATCAGATACGCGTTTGGAGTTCCTGCTTTAGCAGGCTTTTTCCGCCGCGCTTCGCTGGCGGAAGCCGCCTAAAGGCGGGACTCCAAACAAAACTTAAACATTAAACCTGAAATTGACGACATCGCCTTCTTTCATAATATATTCCTTGCCTTCGAGCCGCATTAAGCCTTGTTCTTTAGCGGCTTTTTCGCTGCCGACTCTGACCAATTCATCGTAAGAAACGATTTCGGCGCGAATGAAACCGCGTTCGATGTCGGAATGAATTTCGCCCGCCGCCTTCGGAGCTTTCGTGCCGACCGGAATCGTCCAGGCGCGGACTTCTTTTTCTCCGGCGGTCAGGAAACTCATTAAACCCAATAGTTTATAAGCCGATTTGATCATTTGATCAACGCCGCTCGATTCGACTCCTAAATCCCGCAAATATTCGCCGCGTTCTTCCGGTTCGAGCGAGATCAATTCTTCTTCGAGACGGGCGCAGATGACGACCGTTTCGGCATTTTCCTTTGCAGCGTGGTCTTTGACGAGCTTGACGAACGGATTCGAATCGGGATCGGCAAGGGAATTTTCGTCAACATTTGCGGCGTAAATTGTCGGTTTGGTTGTTAAAAGAAAGAAACTTTTGGCGATTTTGCGCTCGTCGTCGGTTAAAGAAACGGTTCGCGCCGCGCTTCCTTCTTCAAGTGCGGGCAGAAGTTTTTCGATGACTTCGATCTGTGATTTGGCTTCTTTATCGCCCGATTTTGCCGAGCGTTGCGCTTTGTCGCGGCGTTTTTCGAGACTGGCGAGATCAGCCAGCGCGAGTTCGATCTGAATCGTTTCAATGTCGCGGATCGGATCAACCGAGCCTTCGACGTGGACGATATTTTCGTCTTCAAAACAGCGGACGACCTGAATCACGGCATCGGTTTCGCGGATGTTGGCGAGAAACTGATTTCCCAGACCTTCGCCTTTCGACGCGCCGCGCACGAGTCCCGCAATATCAACGAATTCGACCATCGCCGGCACGACCTTTTGTGCCTTGTTCATTTTTTCCAAAACGGCAAGACG
>CAYUGW010000869.1:0-1652 GCA_964444245.1 uncultured Blastocatellaceae bacterium
TACGCCGGGAGCGCGGGCATCCTGCCTGCAACCGTTTGAGGCTTTGCGAGAACGGTCGCGCGCCTGATTTACTCGAAACTTCATAGTAATCGCGGCGTGCGTGTCCGTTCCTCGCTTTGCTCGAACGGACGGCAGGCAAGATGCCCGCGCTCCCAGCCGAAAGCCATTCTTTTTATTTTTCAGCTAAATAAACCTTTAAATTTCGTTCGCCGATAATTTTCCATTTTCCCTCGTCTTTTTCGAGTTCCAGTTTGGTGTGCGTTTTTCCTTCTTCGATTTTTTCTTTGCCTTCAAAAAACCATTCTTTATCAAAAACAGCGGTTGCGCGATTTCCGTCTTCGGTCGCGGCGATCTTCAAACCGCTGATAGAAATTTCGATTTCTTCAAATTCCGCGAAAGTTTTCTGAACATCGCCGCGAACATCCGCAAAGGTCGCGTTTTCCTTTTCGAAATATTTAACCTGCGCGGCGTATTTTCCCAGAAAATCCGCTAAATTCCGCGATTCCGCCGATTTTTTCCAATCGTTTACAAATTCCGTAACTTCACTTTTCACCTTTTCCGAATCGGCGGCTTGAGGTTCAACGGCGGTTTGCATATTTGAATTTTCAGACAAATTCCGCGCTTTTTCTTCCGTTTTCGGCGACGATGTAAAGTTCAGATTTTCAACCTTTCGCTCTTCCTGATAAAAGAAAAATCCCGCGCCGCCTGCCAAAACAAAAAATACGGGCAAAACCGCAAACCAAATTTTGTTAAAAGTCTTGGGTTGCGGAATCTGAATATTCGCCTCTTTCGGCGCGATAAATGCTTGAGTTACGCGCTCTTTCGGCGGCAGATTCTCCAGCGTTTGCCAGACGTGCGACTGCCGGTTTTGAACATCGTCGCTGAGGCTTTTGTCAAACGCCTCAAAATCCCAGTCTTCGCTTTCAGCGATTTTTCCCGAAGTAACCGGAACATTAAAAGAAATCGTATCAATCGTGCTTTGCTTTTTCTCGACAACGAGCGGCGTTCCGTCTTCGAGACAAAAACTGAGCGTTATATCGTCGTATTGATTCCGGCAAACGGGGCAGTGTTTCATAATTTTTTTTGGAAAAAAAAGCAGTAGCGGTTTGTGTAAGCAACTGCGTCAATTTAAGTCAGTAGCGGTTTGCGTAAGCAACTGCGTCAATAGCTGATAACGCGGAACGCATCGGCTCACGCCGACGCTACTGACTCATTGTATATTTGAAATGCGGGAAATCCGGCGCAGCGAGATCGCATTTTTACAAAATCCGATTTCGCTCTTAATATGATAAAGGATTTATAATAAACATTTCAACAACTTTATTTTTCAAGTAGTGTCTTAATATTGTGTTGTCGGAAATTGTTTATCCCGTAGGGATTTTGAGTCAATAGCCCAACGATTTATCGTTGGGAATAATTGTCGAATTATCAGAGTCCTGAAAGGACGACAGATTTCTTTCGTCCTTTCAGGACTGGAATTCATCTTGATCCGCTCCCCCCCAGCCATCAATGGCTGGGCTATTAACTGATGCTCCTACGGAGCGAATAATTGAATTTCTTTTGAAAACTTAAATTAGGACACTACCATTTTTCAGCATTTTTTTCTCCAAAAATATGAACGATACAAACATTCTCGAAAATCAGCCGATTGC
>CAYUGW010000870.1:0-1650 GCA_964444245.1 uncultured Blastocatellaceae bacterium
TTTCGCCTTCGAGTTTGTAAATCCGCGCTACGTCGGGCGTTAATTCGGTCAAGGTTAAACCGAACGGCTGCTGCGATTTGACATTTTTTTCAAGCGGCAGTTTGCGAGGTTCTTCGTTATCAATAATTTTGTTGTTTGAAGGACGTTCGGCAAGTGTGATCGAAGTAGTTTTGCGTTCGAGCTTTGTGCCGACTTCGCGCAAAAACGTAACATTAACGGCTTGATCGGGCGCAGTTCCGGCAACTTTTTGAATTAAATCCTGTGCGCTGTCAACCTTTTGCCCGTTAAATTCCAAAATCACGTCATTGGCAAGCAGTCCGGCGTTTGCTGCCGCGCTTTTTTTATCACGAACTTCGGTAATTATCGCGCCTTTGGCTTCCGGCAAATCATAAACTTTGGCAAATTCGCTCTTGACCGAATCGAGCAAAACGCCGAGATAACCGCGCCGCACTTTTCCGTTTTGCAGAATTTGTTTGTAAACATTTGCCGCTTCGTTTGACGGCAAAGCAAATCCGATTCCGTTGTAATCGCCCGTCGAAGTGGCGATTTGCGAATTAACACCGATGACCTCGCCGTTCATATTAACGAGCGGTCCGCCGGAATTTCCGCGATTGATCGCCGCGTCCGTTTGAATGAATTTTTGAAAAGCATTTCCGGTCGGCGTTTCCCGGCGCGTCTGCGAAATGATTCCGGCGGTCACGGTTTTCGCCAGACCGAACGGCGAACCGATTGCCAAAACCCAATCACCGACCCGCGCTTTTTCCGAATCGCCCAATTTGATAAACGGCAAATCGCGTCCGGCATCAATTTTTAAAACCGCCAGATCGGTTTCTTCATCCGTTCCGACAATTTTTGCGAGATATTCTTCGCCCGAAGGCAAACTTACCATAATTCGCGCCGCGTCTTCGACAACGTGATAGTTGGTTAAAATATAACCGCTTTTATCAACAATAAATCCGCTTCCGACCGCGCTTGACGGACGACGCGGAAGCTGTCTTTTGAAAAATTCGAGAATATCGTCCGAATCTCCCGCCGAACCTTCGCCTTTTAACGAGACTTCGGGAACTTTGCCTTTCGTGTCAATACTGACGACCGCCGGTTCGACGCTTTTTGAAACTTCGGCAAACGAGGCGGAAAGTCTTTCAGGAGTAATTGCCGAATCTCCGATATTTCCGCTGTTGTTAATTTGAGCGAAAACCTGTTCGGAGTTGCCGCCCAGGGCAACAAACGCGAAAATTAAACCGGTAATCCACAGACGCAATTTTCCGGTTACAATTTCATTCGATTTATTTTGATAATTTAACATAACTAACTTATTCTCCTTAAAACTCAAGATGCGCGGCAATCAATACGTTGGCATTACAAAGTATAAAGTTATCAATGGCAAGTGACAAGTAAATTTTCGTATGCCTTATAATATAGCGATAATGCAGCGTTTTTCAAATATTTTTCAATAAAACCTTCAATACGCCTTTTTTCGCCGCTTTTTCCATCGCATAAATTCCCTCTGATAAACTAACTTCTTCGCTGATCAGATTTTCAACTTCAACTTCGCCTTTCTTTAAAAGGTCTAAAGCGGGTGAAAACATTCCGCAACGCGAACCGACAATCGTAATTTCATCAACGACGACGCGCCACATCTCCAGATTC
>CAYUGW010000871.1:0-1649 GCA_964444245.1 uncultured Blastocatellaceae bacterium
ATAAAATTATCGTAAATATTTTTTTCATATTGCCTTTTCAAATGCCGTTAATTATCCACATAAAAACAGCACGGCATTTGTGTTTTACTGTCATAATAACTTAAAAAATTCAAACAAACGATTTAAAACGAACGGCGATTTTTTATCGGCGTAAAATTTATGCATTAGTCGGACGATTTTGTATGATTAAAAAGATGAAAAACTTCAAACCCACGAAAGAAGATTTGCGCGACGCAATCAACCGCACGACCGAAGATTTGATTGATTATAATCTAAAGGTTTTGTTCTGCGGCATAAATCCCGGAATCTGGTCGGGCGCAACCGGGTTTCACTTTGCCAAACCGGGAAACCGTTTTTGGAAAACTCTCCACCTTGCCGGATTTACCGACCGCATTCTGCACCCGTCGGAAGAATACGAACTGCTTGAATCAGGCTACGGCATTACGAGTTTCGTGAAACGCACGACTGCCCGCGCCGATGAATTAACCGCAGAAGAATATGTCGCGGGCGGCAAAATACTTGTCAAAAAGATCAAAAAATACAAACCCCAAAATCTCGCCGTTTTAGGAATCGGCGCATTCCGCACGGCGTTTCAAAAACCGAAGGCAAAACTCGGTTTGCAGGAAGAAAAGATCGAACAAACAAACGTCTGGCTTCTCCCGAATCCGAGCGGTCTCAATGCGCATTATCAACTGAATGATCTGGCAAAACTTTTCAGCGAAGTTCGGCAAGCGGTTGAATAAAATAGTTCATTCTCATTCAATCGAGCTTAGCGGTATTAATAAAACTAGAAGCCATCTCAAAAATACTAACCCGTCAGTTTAGTGAGCGGTCTTTGACCGCGTTTCACCTATAAAATAACGGTGAAACGCGGTCAAAGACCGCTTGCTTAACCAAATATTTTATTTTTGAGATGGCTTCTAAAAATTCAAGCCACTTTTTTTAATTTCTTTGCCAAATCCGAAAGAAACGCCGGATTTTCGAGCATTTCCAGAGTTACGACCTCGCTTTTCGGCTGTTTGGCTTTTTCCATCGCCTTGCGAAGCTCGCGGTTGATTTGTGTCTGATACGGCAGATTTCCCTGTTCGGCGGCGCGTTCTTTAAAGAAATCCAAAACGTCCGCATCGAGCATTATCGTAACTTTGAGTTTCTGCTCGCTGCGTTTTGTAATAAATCTCGAGCGACGAAAAGTGTGTTTCCCAACGCTCGGCAAGTCTTCTTCGCTCACGCCTTTTTGACGCATTTCGTCTATATCTTGTTCCGTATATTCAACTTCGATTGATTTATCGGTCGAATTCGTTTCTTGCTTTTTCATATATTTCCGTGTCTTTTGACGTTGCCTTCCAAGCCGAAATTATCCGAATGATCTGATTGCCGAATTCATCTTCACGGTAAGTGAAAATCACCCGTAAAAGTGTAAACTCTGCCAAACCGATTACGGCAAATCGTTTTTCGTCAATCGAATGAGATTCGTCAAAATCTTCAATAGACCAAATATCATCGAAAACTTTGGTTGCATCGTTAAAAGAAATGCCTTCGTGATTTTTGATATTAGCGAGATTTTTGTCTTAGCCCCATTCAAACTCCATACTGATAATATACAGATAGAATACGGATTGTAAAGAAAATTAATTGATGACTTTAAATCC
>CAYUGW010000872.1:0-1637 GCA_964444245.1 uncultured Blastocatellaceae bacterium
GTTTCAAAAGTGATATGAAACATCTGCGGCGACGGCTGATAATTTTTGAATCTTTTGCCGACGACGGCTTTTGAACGCGAAAATCCGAGCCGCACGAGATAGGCTTTTTCGGTGATAATTATATCTTGAATTTCTTCTAAAATTTCGTTTCGCTCTGTTTCATCAAATGTTTGGCTTAAAGTTTTGATTCGTTCGTCGAGTTTTGCGTCTGAAATTCCCGAATGATTTTCTTCGGAATCGCTTAAATAATATCTCTGCAAGATCGGATCGGGCGCGCCGCCGGTTGTCAGATTACCGTTTCCGAGAATATAAAAATTCCACGTTTTCGACAGTTTCAATTCACTCTGAATATCATCAACCTGCCGGATTTTAATAGCGAAACCGATTTCGCGAAGCTGCGCCTGAAGCGCGGTGGCGAGTGCGGAAAAATCGGCTTGCTGCGGGTAAATCACAATTTCCGCTTCGAGTTTTTTACCGTTCTTTTCGCGGATTCCGTCCGCTGTTTCCTGCCAGCCGCTTTCGTCTAAAAGTTTGTTTGCCAGTTCAAAGTCGGTTTTCTGATTCGGCTTTGCCCAGAGGAAATTCGGCGCGTAAAAACCGTTCGCGGGCAGATAAATGCCGTCCATCGTTTCCACGGCGAGCGATTCGTAATTTATGCCGAAACTGACGGCGCGGCGCACGCGTTCATCGTCAAACGGTGCAATTTTTGTGTTAAAAAATAAACTCGGTCCGCCCGTAGATTTGTCGCTCAATTTGAAAAAAGCGTCATAGCGATTTTCGAGCATTCTTTTATTCTGCGTTTGCGGATAGAGCGAAATATCGGCTTCACCGTTTTGCACGGCAAGAATACGCGCTTGCGGATCAGCAACGAATAGAATCGAAACGCGCTCAAAAGGCGGCGTTCCTTGCCAGTAATGCTCGTTTCTTTCCATCAACATTTCGCGTTCATTAACCGCCGAAATTTTATACGCGCCCGTGTAAACGCCTTTTCCCGCAAGTTTTAGCGAATCTTCTTCGATTGCTTCAACCGTTTCGACATCATAGATCGGAAAAACCGTTTCGTCCGCCAAAGCCGAAGGAACGCTCGGATTCGGCATTTCGGTCGTCAAAATAATTTCGTTTTCGCCCGTGTTTTTCGTGCTTGCCGCACCCATCGCGACCTTTGTTTCGGGCGATTTTTCCAGATGGCGATTCATTGCGCGGGCGAAGATTTCCGCCGTCAGAGCTTTTCCGTTTTGAAATTTAACATCGGGGCGAACGCGTAGTTTCCAGTTTAATTCATCAATTTGTTCAAAAGATTCGAGCAGCCACGGCTTGATTTTTCCGTCAGAATCGAGCCGCGCCGGAAGCTCCGCCGCGCCGAATTCGACGAGAAAATAATGCCCCGATTTGAGCGGATCGAGATGCTGAATTTTGAAAGACGTAACAACGCGCAAATGATTTGCGTCGGGATTTCGATTTGTTTCAGACGAATTTTGACACGCTGAACTCAAGCAAATTATTGCCGAGATCAGCGTGAAAATTGAAAAATATAATTTCATTTAGATTGAATTCCGGTTTCCTCTTCGCACAGAGAGCGCAAAGTCAAAGTACCACCGCCAGAGGCGGTGGCTTGTTTTATTTGCCCTAGAAGGTGC
>CAYUGW010000873.1:0-1637 GCA_964444245.1 uncultured Blastocatellaceae bacterium
TTCCCACGATTAGCATCGTGGGCGGCGAAGCGGGGAATAATGACCGCCGTCTTCGACGGCTTATATCGTACTGACGAAAAAATCAGTTTAAAAAAGAAAATGTCGGCGTTGCTTTATCGGCTGATTATTCAAAACCAGCTGCGTGCAATTTGCAGATTTTCGGGAATGCTATTGAAGCTCAAACCTAGCCAAAACGCTGTATCTGATTTTGATTTTGGAGAAACTCAGGGAAAATCTGGAATCTTGCGAATCGGTAGTAATAACATTCGATGTAACATTGCTTCGGCTGTTGCTCATCAGTCCGTAGCCAAGCGTTCTTGTTTCAGCTTCATCCGGTATTTCCCGAATAAAAACAGGTTTCCCGACCCGTTCATTGATTGCCGCGAGCATATAATCGGCTTTGGCTTTGGCGGCTTTTGTCGCTTCGATCTTTGTTTCGCGCCGAATATTTGTCAAATCGCTGTGCGTTGATTCGATCAAATCCAGAGTGGCAATATTTAATTTGTCGGCAATTTCCTGTAATCGTTCGATTTTTTCCAAATCCCGGAGCTTCAAACGAAAATCCTTGCTTGCGAGCGTATCTCTTGTCTTTTTGCGGGAAATATAAAACGAGGTTAAATCGAAAACCGTCAGGTCTTTTTGCACGTCAACGCCTAAATTTGCGAGTTCTTGTTTTAATCTCGTTTCCTGAATTTCGATGGTAAGTTTTACCTTATTTTCGATGCGTTCGACTAATGTTACTTTAAAGGTAAATTCATTCGGCGTGATCAAGGTCTCCGCCGAACCCGTAACTTCGATCATTCTTCGTTCCATATTCTCCTGACCGAATGCGCTCGCGAGCGACACAAGAATAAAAGTCGCCGTCAAAAAAAATCGATTTGTTTTTTTCATATTTATCCTTTTGAATTTATTGATATTTTCTACTTTTTTGTTATTTGAATTCTTCGATATTTATGTGTGATAGGTCTTTTGCGTCTGTCATCAATAACTTTCTTGTAAGATATAAAATACCAAAAGCAGATTAATTCAAGGTTTCCAAATACCTTCTTCATCAATTGATCCTTGATTATACAAAATTCTTGCCATAGCGCGACCATCTGAAAAACTTGAAACTACATCGAATTGCGGATTGATGACAATTTTTCCGGTTTTATCTATAAAGCCGTATTTATCATTTTCGACTTTAACAAATGCTAAGTCTTCGGAAAAATCGCCTGCTTTTCTCCACTGAGGTTCGATCACAACTTTTCCCGTTCGATCTATAAATCCATAATAACCGACATAAAAAGCGGCTAAATCACCCGAAAATTCTCGAAATCGAGCGTGTCTCGGTTTTATAACAAATTTTCCTGTTTTATCTATAAATCCTTGTTCTGTTCCAATTGTAACTATGGCAAGACCATCCGAAAAACTTTTAGCAAAAACAAAGTCAAATGGAATTACTTCTCTTCCTTTTTTATCGATAAAACCGTATTTTACATCTACCCATTCACCTATATGCCACCAGCCGCCTTTTGCCGCCGGAGCCAGCCCTTCGGAAAAATCGCCTACCGCATGATATTTCGGTTTTATTACAACTTTTCCTGTTTTATCTATAAATCCGAATAAAGGTCGTCCTTCTTCGTCCTCAGCAACAA
>CAYUGW010000874.1:0-1635 GCA_964444245.1 uncultured Blastocatellaceae bacterium
TCTTTTGAACCGTATTTGTAAAATCCTGCATCTGAAACTTTGCTCAAAATCACTAGCGAATCATAGACATCCTAAAGCTGTAACAAAAATTTAATCTTCCGCAATACGCATCCGAAAAATTTTGTGATAAATTATTTTTATACGTATATAACTTTTGAAAATAAACGAAATTATGAATTTTGAATTAAACGAAGAACAAGAACAAATCAAATACAGCGTTCGTGAATTTGCCGAAAGCGAGATTTTGCCGAATGTCATGGAATGGGACGAAACGCAGCATTTCCCGGCAGAACTCCGCCCGAAACTTGCCGAACTCGGACTTTTGGGCATAATTTTCCCTGAAGAATACGGCGGCGCGGGAATGGGTTATATCGAATATGCGACGATTATCGAAGAGATCGCACGGGTTTGCGGTTCGGTTGGTTTGTCGGTCGCGGCGCATAATTCTCTGTGTTCGAATCATATTTTTATGTTCGGCAGCGAAAATCAGAAACAAAAATATCTTGTTCCATTAGCGCAGGGCGAATCTTTCGGCGCGTGGGGTTTGACCGAAGCCGATGCCGGAAGCGATGCCAGCGGAACTCGTACGACCGCCGTCAGAGAAAACGGTCATTTTGTTGTCAACGGCTCGAAAAATTTCATCACGCACGCCATCGCCTGTCACACTTGCGTCGCGGTTGCCGTAACCGACCGATCAAAGGGAAATAAAGGAATTTCGGCGTTTATCTTCGATAAATCAATGGACGGTTTTCGCCCCGATCACAAGGAAAACAAGCTCGGAATGCGTGCGTCGGAAACGGCTTCGGTCGTGTTTGAAGACTGCAAAGTTCCGGCGGAAAATCTGCTCGGCAGCGAAGGCGAAGGATTTACGCAGGCGATGAAAATCCTCGACGGCGGACGCATTTCAATCGCGGCTCTGAGCGTCGGAATCGCGCAGGGCGCATACGAATCCGCCGTAAAATATGCCAAAGAACGCAGGCAATTCGGCAAACCGATCGCGGAATTTCAGGCGATTCAATTTAAATTAGCCGATATGGCGACGCAGATCGAAGCGGCGCGGCTTTTAACGCAGCAAGCCGCATTTCTGAAGGACAACGACAAACGCGTTACCAAACAATCGGCGATGGCAAAACTCTACGCGTCGGAAGTTGCGGTCAGAGTTTCGGAAGAATCAATCCAGATTCACGGCGGTTACGGCTACACGAAAGATTATCCGGCGGAAAAATACTGGCGCGATTCAAAACTCTGCACCATCGGCGAAGGGACGAGCGAGATTCAAAGACTTGTAATTGCCAAGCAGCTTTTGAAGGCATAAAAATTAATTTATGAAAAATTTGAAATTCACGGCAATTTACAAAAAAGCGGATGAAGGCGGTTATGTCGGTTATGTCGTCGAACTTCCCGGCGCAAATACGCAAGGAGAAACATTAGACGAAACTCGCGAAAATCTGAAAGAAGCAGTCACACTTCTTCTGGAATGTTATCGTGAAGAAGCAAAAAATCTGCCTGATTCCGTAACAAAAGAAGAGCTAATTTTAAAAGCGGCTTAAAATGAAACGTAAAGACAGGAAAGACGAGTACTAAACGGCTCGTCTTTTTTCTTTGTTAATTTCGTGAAACATTTTTATTTCGCGC
>CAYUGW010000875.1:0-1625 GCA_964444245.1 uncultured Blastocatellaceae bacterium
CTGGCAAAAGTTCTGGCAAAGGAATTTGAAATGCCGCTTTCAACCGCTTCTCTAACTTTAGCCAGCTCGGATTCGGCTTCTTTTATCAGAAACGACATTCCGGCAATTACGTTTCACGGTTTATCGAATGATTGGCAAAAATATCTGCATACCTCGAGCGACAAATTGAAAAACATCAACACCGACAGCGTTTATGTCGGGTATCAGTATGTTTTGCAGTATCTGATAAAACTCGATTCTTCGGCGTGTAATAGTTTTAGATAAAACGAAATGTCCAGCATAATTCGGTTTCTTTAATAAAAAATCGCATCTAAATAATTGCGGCGGTTACTTTCGGTAAGCGTGACGCGATGTGCCGTTTTATTTGAAAATTCCGTTTTCTTTGTTCCAGCGAAGGGCAAGAGTTTTTGATTTATCAATAAACTTTTGAAAATCAATTTCGCCGGAAAAATCATCCGGCACGTAATCGCAAATCTCTAATTTTACATTCATCGCCGTGCCTTGACGCGGCGGCGAGAAACGTAGGTTTAACCCCGTCGAATTACCGATTTTCTTTTGCGCCTTGAGAAATTCATTTGCCGTTTTTGCCGAATCGAAAAACATCTGCGGCGTTAGTTTCGGCAGAACTTTCGTTTTTACATCCAACCAATTTGCGCCCGCTCTCTGCAGAAAAAAAGTTTTGTATTCGTTGCAAACCGGATCGGAGATCATATTTGAAACCACTAAAATTTCCTCGCCGTTTTTTTTCTTAAAAACTGCCATTTCAAAGATCGGAAAGGCGTTTTCATTTTTAAACGGCTGATCGAAATAAGCGGCATAACCGTTTTTGTCGTCAATCAAAGTTGTCTCGGCGGTCGGATTTATCGCGATAAAATCTCCTGTAAAAACTTTGTATTCCTTCGGCAAATTTTCGAGATAATCGGAAATCTTCCAATCGGAATTTTTTTGCGCGAATGCGGTGGAAACCGAAAATACAAAGAAAATCAAGGCGAAAATTTTAGTGTGAAACATAATTATTTTGTTAAAGAACCTTGAATAAACGCCGCCGCGTCCTGTTTCAGTTTACGCAAGGAATTGACCTCGATATACATCATATGTCCGCCTTCGTAGTATTTGACGGAAACGTTTTTTCGCAATTCCGGTTCGAGATTCATATTTGAAAGCGTGTAATCGGTCGCAAAATAAGGCGTTGCCATATCGTAATAGCCGGAAGCGACGAAAACCTTCATAAACGGATTTTTCCGCATCGCGCTCGAAAGTTGTACGCTCGTATCGGCATAACCGTTGTTGACATTCCAGTTCCACGGCGAAGTTATGCCGCCGCCTAAGATGTAATATTCGAGGTCGGTCTTAAAGCCGAGTTCGCGGCGCACATAATCGTTAAAAGTCGCCGTATAAGGCGTGCGGATCGCCGTCATACTCGGATCGAAATCGGGACTGTTGCCCGCCGCACTCGTATCGATTCCCGTAAAACGGCTGTCGAGCCGTCCTGCGGTCAAGCGGCGGTCGCGCAATAATTCCTTCATAAATTCGCTCAGATCAACGCGGAAATTGTTTTGCTCGACAAAAGTTTGACTTAAACCCGAATAACGGCTGAATTTTTCGAGCAGATTTTGCTTTTCCTG
>CAYUGW010000876.1:0-1625 GCA_964444245.1 uncultured Blastocatellaceae bacterium
AAGCAACTAAATATTCGTGTTCTCGCACCAAAAGTGTAAAATCGTTTTAACAACTGAAATTTCGGAGGAATCTTGTAATGCTTGGAAGAATTTGCCTGACATTTGTTTCGATAGTAACGATCTGCGTTTTCGGTTTAACCATTGCGGCGCAGACCGATAGAGGTTCAAAGGCGAGCGGCTCGGTGCGCGGCGAAACTTTTTCTTATAAATATACCGACCGTGATTTTGCGGAAACGCCTTCGTGGACAGCCGAAGACGGCGATCCGCCGTTGTCCGTTGCGCGTGCCATACAGACGGCGCGGATCAATCTGCCGAGATTTGTCGAAAGCAGCGAGAACTGGAAAATAAGACGGATTCATTTGCAGAGTTTGAATAATGACAAATGGTTTTACAATATTGCCTTCACTTGCAGCAGTGAGCCAGTTTGCCGCGAGCTTCCAACGCGCCAGTTCACGATTCTGGTAAAAATGGACGGCTCGATTCTCGAACCTAAAAAAATTGTCATGGTTGATTAGAAGCCATATTAAAAATATGAAATAACCCGTTAAGCAAGCGGTCTTTGACCGCGGTTTCCTCAAAAATCAACGGTGAAACGCGGTCAAAGACCGCTTGCTTAACCAAATAAATTTTTTTGAGATAACTTCTAGTAAATCAGACTCACATTAATTGCTTTCAGCACAAAAAAAATATGACTCGATTGATTTTCTCTTTTATTCTTCTGCTCTTTATTTTTTCGTCCGCTGCGTTTCCGCAAGCGGACGGCATAAATCTTTTGCGCGGGCTTCTCGATTTGCCCGCGCCGCCGCCCGTTGCCGAAACGGAAGATGAAATAGAAGAAAAACCGGAGCGTCCCGAAGAATTTTACAAAAAAGAAAATGCCCCGCCCGTTGATGCACCGATCGAGGATTTGATTGATTTTTGGACAAGGCAAAATCACATAACCGCTTCGCATCCTGAAAAAATAAAACCGGACGAAAAAATTCTGCAACGCTTGATCGAGTCGCTCGAAGATAAACCCGAAAATCTTACAAATTTCCTTGCGCTTATTCCGTCTAATCAGAAAACCGCCGAAATCGTAAAAAACATATTCGATTTGCATTCAGCGAATTTTGACGAAGATTGGCGCAAAACGGTCGGCGGTTGGCTGAAATATAACAGCAAATATTATTCCGACGAATTGTTTGCCGAAGCCCGAACTGCCAGAGATCACAAATCTTACGGCTCGGTTATCAAAGAGAAAGAACTTCGCGCTCTGGCAAAAGTTGACTGGGAAAAGGCGGAATCTCTTTTAAGACAATTGGAGAGAGATTCGGGCAATCCGAGAACCGCGCTTTTTGCCAAAAGATTGATTTACGAACACGCGATCAAGGAAAAAGATGATTCTGAAATCGAAAAATATCGAAGCGAATTTCAGAAAATCGTCGAGAACAAAAACGCTTCGGGCAAAGAGCGCGATGATGCACTCGAAGCGTTATTTCGGAATGAAGACTGGCAGGGAAGCGTTGAATGGTATCTCGCGCTTTTTGAAGACGAAACTCTTCTGAAATTGGAACTCGGTCAAAGCACGATTACTCTGCCGCTCAATTCACTCGTCGGAGGAAATCCCGATAAATGGATTCCGATTA
>CAYUGW010000877.1:0-1622 GCA_964444245.1 uncultured Blastocatellaceae bacterium
TTACGAAAACGTCGCCGATTTCCATAATTCCCGCCTTGATCGCCTGAATATCGTCCCCCATTCCGGGAACAAGGACGACGACCGAAACATCCGCCGCTTTGACGATCTCGACTTCATCCTGCCCGACTCCGACCGTTTCGACGATGACTTTATCAAATCCGGCAGCGTCCAGAATCGCCACCGCATCAACCGTTGCGCGGGAAAGTCCGCCGAGATTGCCGCGCGTCGCCATCGAACGGATAAAGACGTTTTTATCGAGTCCGAGCGTCTGCATACGGATTCTATCGCCGAGAATCGCGCCGCCGGAAAAAGGGCTTGACGGATCAACGCAGACGATTCCGATCTTTTCGCCTTGGTTGCGGTAGTGCAGCGCAAGTTTATCAACCAGAGAAGATTTTCCCGCGCCGGGTGAACCCGTTATGCCGATAATAAGGGCATTTCCCGTTTTCGGAAAAACTTCCTTCATTATCGCAGCGGCATTTGCCGCGCTGTTTTCGACTTTTGTGATCGCACGCGCCACCGCACGCGGTTCACCGCGAAAAAGTTTTTCTAAAAGCTCAACTTCCGTCATTTTTATTTAAAAGTCTTTTTTGGAAATCCGAATTTTTTGAGAATCGTAATCTAACGGCAAACAACACGGTCTTTTTCACAAAAGGTGATTTTCTCATTTTTCCCCGAAATTGCCAAAGGATAAAGCAAAATTTGGGCGCAAAAAAGAATTATATCGAAATCGAAACATTTATTTGTTTGATTTCGATACAAAAAACTATGTTGGAATTTTGTTTGAATAAACTGTCAAAAATCTTCTAAACTCAAATAAATAAACATTTACAGCAGCTTCTAACATAAACTTATTGTCTTGGCATAATCTTTGCGACATTATCATTTCGAGGGGAGAAAAGATTATGAAAAACAAAATCAAATTTTCGATTTACAGATTTTTTGCACTTGCGATCATCGGTTTAATTTCGATTTCGGGGGCATATTCATTTTCAAACGGCAATAAAAACAAAAAGGCAAAGAAAACCGAAGCGGTTAAAACCGTTGATATTATTAAAGTTGCCGATGCTCCGATGGATGTTTCGATCAGCAATGACGAAGAAATTCTGATGAAGGAACTGTTGAAAAAAATCAGCCGCGATTACAAAACGACTAATATCACGATTGCGATTGACGATTTTAAGATCGAAAAAATTTCAGCCGGTAGAGCAGAATTCATCGGTAAAGGCGAAGTGAAAATCGGAGAATTCGTCTGGAACACAATAAATTTCGATGTCATACTCGATAAAAACAAAAAGCCCGCAAAAATCGAATATGAAATCAAAGAATAATAAAAAATAGAAAACAAAATTATAGATATAGAAGTTACGCAGCTTCAGAAGGAAAACTTCGGAATAGATGATAGATGATAGGTGATAACTGATAGATTTTTTTTGGTTTTATCTATCATCTGTAATCTATCAGTTATCATCTATTCCGAAATTAAAACGCTTTTATTTTCCGTTTTTATTTGTTAAGAGCGTAACTTCCTCAGATAAATAAAATTTTTCATTATCCATTTAATCAGCGGTTGCGGCTTCTAAAGATTTTTTACGCGAAATCCACCAAATATCAATCAAATT
>CAYUGW010000878.1:0-1620 GCA_964444245.1 uncultured Blastocatellaceae bacterium
TGATTTCGTTGATCTTATCCTCGATCAGAGTCATCGCCGACGGCGGCGCGATCTGCTGAAGAGCGGTAAACAATTCTTCTTTCACGCCTTCCGCCGCGCCCAGAAAAAGCCCGATGATATTCAGCACGACGAGCAAGAGCGGAAACAACGCAAAAATAAAATAAAACGCCACCTGCGACGCCATGGTCGTTACATTCTCAGCAACGAATTTCTCATAAATCTTTTTCGCGTATTCCGTAAAACTCAGTTCTATATTCTTCCCCTTGCCGATTTCTATGATATTCGCATTTTTGCAAAAATGCGAAAAACCGGAATCTCCTTTTTAGCACGCAGGTTTTAATTTTTCTGTCACCGAACCGACATAATTCACAAAAAAAAGGATGAAGTTTCGGCTTCATCCTTCTAATTTATTCTTAAAACTTACGCCGAATAACCTTTGTTTTCGTCGAAATCGCAGAGGTTTTCGGTTTTGATAATGTCTAAACCTGCATCGGCGAGTCAGTTTAACAGCTTTTCTAATTCGTGAGCCAACAATTTTTTATTCGGTAAATACAATTCATATTTGCTGACAAAAAGTTGGTTGGTGATATTTTCGGTGGCGTATTCGACTAAAATTCGATCTTTGTATGCTCCTAAAACTATTCCGATTGGCGGATTATCGTCTTCGACATTTTCTTCTCTAGCAAAATAGTTCAGATATAAATTCATCTGTCCGATGTCATTGTGTTCTATCTCGCCGCGTTTCAGGTCAATCAAGACAAAGCATTTCAAGATTCGATGATAGAAAACCAGATCAACGTAAAAATGGCGATTGCTCAGTGTGATTTTGTATTGTCTGCCGATGAAAGCGAATCCTTTGCCCAATTCAAGAAGAAACTGCTCCAGATTGTCAATTAACTTCGCTTCCAATTCGCTTTCGGGAAAGTGCTTTTGCTCGATTCCCAAAAATTCGAAAATATACGGGTCTTTGATAATATCTTTTGCATTTTGAATCTCCGTTCCTTTTTCGGCTAATTCCAACGCGCCTTTTTTATCCTTGCTCAACGCCAGGCGATGAAACAACATACTTTTCATCTGCCGTTCAATTCGCGCACGCTCCAATTTTCCTTTTCGCATTCTTTGAGGTAAAAATTTCTTTCCAGATCGTTTTCCGCTTTCAAAATCTCAAAATAATGACTCCAACTCAATTGGTGAGACAGCGTTTCACTTTTGGGGAAAGCCAAATACAATTTGCGAATATAAACAAGATTTGAACGACTGAAACCTTTGCCGAATTCCAAAGTCAAATCTTTTGATAAACGGTCTAACAATTCCGAACCGTATTCGGATTTTTCGCTTCCGCCTTGCTCAAACTCAACAATATGCCGTCCGATCTGCCAATCTGGTTTGCAGCAAAATCGCATTAACCGCGCGTCCGGTTCGCTCCCGTCCTTTCGCCAGCAATTCGCCTATTTCTTTTTTGAGCGATTGATAATTTTTATTTGAGAGATTTTTGCTCACTTTCATTTCCATCCTTCTCTATTGGAATAAGTTTCGTAATCGCAACCTGTTGAGTAATCAAATTCGGTGGTGTCGCAAATTTTATGCTGATTGAAAGAAGGATGTGAAAAAGTCATCTAA
>CAYUGW010000879.1:0-1618 GCA_964444245.1 uncultured Blastocatellaceae bacterium
TGCCTTTGACGCTTAATAAAATGCTGGTCAACAATCACATTCGGCAGCAAACCGATTCCGTTTTTCGTTTCAACTTTCGCGCCGTCAATCACCGTAAAATCGCCTTCGCCGGTAATCATCAAGGGCGACATAATCGCCGTTCCCGCGCTCGTTCCGGCGAAAACCGTTCCGCTTTTATATTTTTCGCGCAAGGCTTTGAGCAAAGTTTCATCCTGCAAAACTTCCATCACGCGGTTTTGGTCGCCGCCCGTGAAAAATAAGCCGCTTGCTTCTTTAAGTTGCTGCAAAAATTTGACTTTTGCCGCGTCATCAAGCGGTCGAAGCGGCGCATTTTCGAGCGCGATTTTGGAAACTTTTTCAAAATCCGACTTAAACGCATCAAAACTCTCGACCGGAACGCCGCTTGCCCACGTAATCACGAGAATTTTCGATTTTTCATCGCCCGTCCATTCCGCCAATTTCGTTAAAACATCTCTTGTCCGCTCGCCGCCGCCGATCAAGATCAGACGCTCTTGTCCGACAATAACAACGCTGAAATTGATGATTAAAAAGATTGTTAATAAAAGTTTCTTGTGCATTATTTTTGAAAATTTACTGTGCTGCTGATGCGAGCGTTTATGCTACTGTCAAAGAAGAAAAAAATTAACGCAAAGGCGCAGCATTTATTAAACTAATACGAAGTTGCTCAAAAAAAATGATAATCGTTAAGCAGGCGGTCTCTGACCGCCGTTGTTCGATAAAGTCGAGATCGGCGGTCAGAGACCGCCTGCTTAACGGATGAGTTTTCTTAATTTTATTCACGCAAATTAGTATAATTGCGGTAAATACAAAATTTCAGGTTAATTTGTATTTTATAAATCTTTGCGCCTCAGCGTCTTTGCGGCGTTGCGTTAAAAATCATTTTTTAATCGAAAATTTCCCGTTATTCCAAACCAAATCGTAAATCTTCGCGCCGCGTTCGCTGTATTCGGGTTCGGGGAAATTCTTTTTGAAAACCGCGACCGTAGTGCCTTTTTGCGGCGGAATGTATGTGTTTTTCGCGCTGTATTCGGGAACAATTTCTGCGCCGATGTCCGACCATTTTCCGTTTTTATATTCGAGAAAATAACTGTCTTCGCCCATCTCGAATTCGGTCAGAAGATGGACGATATAGCTTGAATCGGGACGTTTGAAAAGCGCAAACGTCAGACAGGATTGCGCGCCGTCGCAGCCCGATTTCCAAAAGCCGTTTTTCGTGTCTTCGATTTCGAGAAATGTCTTGATATATTCCGCCCGCGCTTTGTCGCAATTTTTGTCCTTGCTCGGCTCACAGCCTTCGAGCGTGAAATATTTCGGCGGCAAAAGCGCGAAAAATTCACGAAGCGTTTTCGGTTGATTCGTCTGTGTCGAGTTTGTTTCCGAAGAATTTGAAACGGCTGTTTCCTTTTGCTCATCAACAATTTCACTTCCACCGGAAGAAGTTTCCGCAAGGCTTTTTTCGTTCGCAATTTTTGCATCTTTGGTTTGATCTGCGTTTTCCGTCGCGCTTGTTTGACAGCCGTAAAAAAACAAAAATCCGAAAAGCAAAATTATCAAATTAATTTTTCGCATAAATTTACTCACCTTTTTCTAAAAAATT
>CAYUGW010000880.1:0-1617 GCA_964444245.1 uncultured Blastocatellaceae bacterium
AATTGAAACGACTGCTCGAATTATAAAATATAAGTTTTTTGTTAAAGTTTAATAATTATTTGCGTTTTCTTTTGCCGACGACGCTGACCTTGATGTTTTTGCGTCCGAAGCGTCTTGCTTCAGTGCAGCTCGGCATCCAGATATCTAAAATGCGTCCTTTGACCGCTCCGCCCGTATCGGCAACCGTGTAAGTTCCCGAATAGGAACCGGCTTCGATCTGAATGCGCGTTCCGAGCGGCAAAACTCTCGGATCGGCGGCAACTATTCCCCGTCTGACACCCGAACCGCTGGCGGTTTTTCCTTTCAGACAATATGCGGTTGCTTTAAATGATCTTGCCTCGGATGCGGCTGATGTATTGTTGGTAGTTACCGGAGTTATCGGATTATCCATTAAAGATGTTTCAAATTCCGGCGTGTATAATTCTTGAATAAATAAATTGTCTTGTTGTAAAACTTGCTGAATATTAAGTTGTGTATTATGCGAATCTTTCGCTATAACGAGAGCGGCTTCGGTGGTTGATTGAAAGACGAACATCGTCATCATCAACGAAAAAACTCCGAAGAATACGCTTCCTCTAGCTATGTATTTCATTATCAAATATGCTCCTTATTTTGTTTTTTATAATTAGTCATTTGTTATATATTTTAGTAGTTTAATAATGACTAACCCGAACATCTATGGAATTTCCCATAGATGTTCTTACGAAAAACGTTTTTGATACTATCACTTCAAAACGCAGATTGTCCAGTTGGAAAAAAGGCGTAAAAACCCGTATTAAGAAACATTTCACAATCTCTGAATACATAAACTCGTGTTTAAATTAGACTTAAACGGGCGAATTTCGTATATTTCAAACGGCAAAAAACTTAATCTGGAGAACGATTTTTATGCAAGAAAAACGACTTGGAGCGCGGCACGTAGTTTCCTTTCCGATTCGCTTAACGTGGAAAGACGAGAACGGAAAAGAGGTAGTTCAGGAAGGTTTAACGGAAAATGTCGGACCTTACGGAACACTTGTCTTTCTGCCGAGACTTCTTCCTCCGGTCGGGAGCAAATTAAATTTGACGATAACGGAAAATGCCGATGATGAGGTAAGCGTGACGGTGCAGGTGATCAGAGTCGAAAGAAATCCCGCGCATCCGCAAGCCGCTCTGCAACTGACGGATTCACTTCGGCTCTGGAAAAAAAAGGTCTGGGAATATGCCGGACAAGTGCTTGCCAACGAAAAACCCGAAGAGTGGGAAGATTGGAACTAGAAAATAATAGTGAATGGCGAATGATTAATGCTTAATTAAAAAATTCAGCATTCACTATTCACTATTCACCATTTTAAAAGTTATGAAAATTCTTGTTTTAGGTGCGGGGCGAATGGGACACGGCGCGGTTTATGATCTGGTGCATAATTCGCCTGAGGTCGAAGCGGTCACGGTTGCCGATTTTCATCTGAAAACGGCGCAGGAAGTCGCCCGAAAGGTCGGCACGGACAAAATAACCGCGACGGAAATTGACGCTTCAAATTACGAAGCGGTTTCTGAATTGATGCGCGGACACGATTCGGCGATTTCGTGCGTAAATTACTGGTACAATCTCGAATTATCAAAAGCGGCGATTGAAAC
>CAYUGW010000881.1:0-1613 GCA_964444245.1 uncultured Blastocatellaceae bacterium
TCCGCCATTTTATCGAGCAGAAAACGATTGACCGAATTTCCGATGCCGAAAGAGAAAACCCGCGCATTTTTGTTTTTTTGAATTTCGCTCAATATTTCCGTTTCGTTACTGATGTAGCCGTCGGTCATAAAACAAACGATGCGAAGATGTTCGTTTGAACCGCTCGGCTCGAATGCGGCTTTGATCGCCTTTAACATTTCCGTTCCGCCGCCGCCCGTCCGCGAACTCAAAAATTCCTGCGCTCGTGCCAGATTCGCGGCGGTTGCCGGAACGGGTTTTTCAAACAAAATTTGCGTATCGCCCGCGAAAGTTATCAGATTAAAACGGTCATTCGGATGAAGCCCTTTCAAGGATAAATTCATCGCTTCCTTTGCTTTTTCAAGCGGAAAACCCCACATCGAACCGCTCGTATCGAGAACGAAAACAATCTCTTTCGGCACAACGTCTTCAAAGTTAAATTTATCGGGCGGCTGCAAAACAAGCGTAAAAAATCCGCCGCGTTCGCTGCGATGCGTCAGAACCGCGTCTTCGATGCGTTTTCCGGTAACGTCGTAACGCAGTACGAAATCTTTGTTCGGAATCGTTTTTTCGTTGCGGAGCGTAATATTCGCGCTATTTGCGCTCAAATTTACGGTTTGAACTTCGTGAGATTTCGATTCGACCGCTTCGACCGGAACGCCCGCATTTAAGCTGACTTCAATCGAAATATCGTGTCCGGCGCGCGTGGGCGCAATCGGCGGCGAAACTTTTCGGGCATTTTCCTTAGAGACGGAAGCCGGATTATAACGCTCGCCGACCGTCATCGGAAAGACGAATTCATAGCTTCCGTCTTCGTATTTCAAGGTTTCGACATAGCTGATTTCGATGACGATTTTCTCGTTGGGAAGAATATTAGCAACCGATTGCGTGAAAATATTCGGTCGTTCCTGATCGAGCAGAGCGGCGGTTTGCCCCTGTGATTTCGCCGCTTCATAAACCTGCCGCGCTTCTTCGCGCTTTAAGATTTTCCCCTTGATCGTGCGCGAACCGATGGTCATCGTCATCTCATCAACCGCCGAATTCTGCGAAAGCGGAAAAACATAAACCGCTTCAATCGACTGTGCGTAATTGTTTTCGAATTCCTGCGTTACTCTGACACGCGACAGAAAGCCGGAAATTTCGGCTCTGACCTTTGTATGTTTGAGCGGAACCGTGCCAAGATCGCCTTTTTCGCCGAAGGCATTAAGCGTTCCCTGAGTGACCGGAAATCCTTGCGCGGCGGCGCAAACGGCTGAAAGCAAAAGTGTTACGAACACTAAAAATCCTTTTCGCATCTGTTTTCTCCTAAAATAAAGCGATCCAATATCGAATGAGTTTGTATGATCTACAAACGCTTTGGTGCGCGAAACGGCGAATAGGTTTCTTTAAGAAAAAAAATTTTAGATATTTTCTAATTTTTTGGAATTATTTGTTTATCAAGGGGAAAAAAAATTTAACCGCCGATGAATACAGATTTTACTTTTTTTCGTGTCTTTCCGGAGATAAAAAAACTTTTTTCAAAATCTCCAAACCCTTTCCGGCGTGATGCAAAAATCGAGTTTTACGTCGAATTCATTAACATCCGAAATTTCCGC
>CAYUGW010000882.1:0-1610 GCA_964444245.1 uncultured Blastocatellaceae bacterium
CAGAGCAAGGGTTTCATATTGGTAAAATTTCGGTCAAACTGAACGGCTCGAAAAACCATCAAAGGTTTTTACGCAAATTAAAAACTTTGGGCACGTTTCGCAAAAAAGATTCAGCCAACAAAAATTATTCGGGATAATTTACTGCAAATAGCGGGAAATTTCAGTCTGCCGGGAGTATTAAAAAAATGAAAAGAAATACAAATTCAAAGAACATCGGCTTTTGTAATTTATCGGCATTTTTCCGCATAAAATTACGGGAATTTGTATTTTTCAAAGCAATCGTTTTATTGTTGCTTGCATACAGTTTTATGTTCACCGCATATGCTCAGGGCGATGTTGAAGAGATAATCCGCATCGAAACCGATTTAGTCCCGTTTGAAGTCAGCGTTACCGACAAAGACGGAAATCCCGTGCGCGGACTCAATGCCGAGGATTTTCGGATTTTCGAAGACGGAATAGAACGCGAGATAGATTTTTTTCAACCCGTCAGAAAACGTGATGAAACGCGACCGCTTTCGATAGTTTTCGCTCTGGATGTTTCGGGCAGTATTACGACCGAAGAAATGCTGAAACTGCGGGATGCGATGCGCTCGTTTGTGAAACGACTTGCCGATTATAATTCGTATTTTGCCGTCACGACCTTCGGGATGAAGGTCAAAAAAATTCAATCCTTTACGAATCAGCCGAAAAAACTCGAAAAGAGTTTTGAAAAAATCCTGCGCGATCAGGACGGGCTTTCAACGCACGCATATGACGCGGTTGATTATTCGATTCGGATGCTGCGAAAGGACGCGCCGCGCTCGGTCAGAGACAAATTGCCGAAACGCGCCGTGATTTTGATTACGGACGGTTTTCCGGTCGGCGATACGGTTTCTCCAAAAACCGTGATCGAACGCGCAAACGAAGCGGACACAACGGTTTATTCGGTTCTTCTACCTTCTTTTTCGCGTCTTCAGGGCGGCAGAAAACCGCTTATGACATTGCTCGAAGCGAGCGGTTTGATCGAGAAAACGGGCGGAAGGACGTTTTATGCGACGCAGGAAGATTTCGAGCCGCTTTTTAATCTGTTGGCAGAGGAAATTACTTCGACATATCTTTTGGCATTTTATCCGAAACCGGAAAATCGTAAAAGCGGCAAATTTCATCAGGTTCGGATCGAAGCACCGAAAGGTTTTCAAATTAAACAAAGCCGCAACGGTTATGAAATAAAGCGTTGAATAATGAGTGAACTATTTATTAATACAACGCTTTATGAGTAAATTTTAATAAGCGAATTCCTCGTCGTCCAATTCATCGTCTTCAAAATCGTAATCGGAATCGCTGAAAATATCCAGTTCGACCGGATCGAGTCCGACGACTTCCAAATCCGCACCGCATTCATCGCAAAAAACAAGATCGCCTTGTTCGGTGTCGGCATCTACAAAAATATCTTCGCTGCATTCCGGGCAAGCTACGTTCGGCATTTTTTATTTCTCCAAATCATTTCTAAATTTTTAATGCGCTTTTACTTAAAAACCAAGTAAAAAATATACTTTGATTTTCAATCTAACCTTTATGTATTTATTTTGGCAAGAGTTTTTTTCAATTTTTTTTACTTCCGATTGTAATTT
>CAYUGW010000883.1:0-1610 GCA_964444245.1 uncultured Blastocatellaceae bacterium
CAGATGCTCGTCCAGCTAAAAACGACCAACGAGATCTTCACCTGCGAAAGCTGCACGCGGATTCTCTACATCGATCAAACCGAGGAACAGAGCGAAGCGACGGCGAGTTAGGTGATAAGAGGCTAAGTTGTGCCGTCCGGCGGGTATTTACAATGATTTTTTTTCATTTGAATTATCTGAGCCAGCTGTTGCCGTCCGGTTTGACGGTGATCGTCAATCCTTCAAATTTCCAGTCATCGGCAAAATTAGAAACGGTTTGGCAGTCGAGTCCGGCTTTTACGTTTCTATTTATCGCTTTGGAGAGTTTAGTTAAAAAACCCAGGCCGCGCCCGCCGTTTTGCGTCGAACCGGGAACACAGACAGGATTGTTGATCGTGCTATTTGCTCCCAAAATCGAAGAATCACTGCCGACTCCGCAACCGTGAATCTCAACGCCGACACGATATAAATCGCGTTTCATAAACGGCGCAAGTTCGCTAAATTCGCCCGCGTTCGATTCGTTCAAGCCCGTGCCGAATTGTAACCTGCCGCTGTCGCCATGACCGCACAGACGAATCATATCAACCGATTGATAACCCAATTTCGCATTGAGAATAAACCCTTTCGTATCACGAACAATCGTTTTAATGGACTGATTCGGATAGACGAAATGATAAAGATAATCAATCTCAAAAGCTTCCATGCCTGGTTCCGATTCATCGCTAACTGTTCGCACGCTAAATTCTGCGCTCCTTTTATAAGCCTTTGGAAATCTGACATCAATTATGTAATAAACCATTTTTTTATCTCCTTTATTTTTTTATTCAGACCGGCAGATGATCAATTTTTAATAATTCGCCGGTTTGCTTTGTTTCTTCATAGAAACAAATTTTCGATGTAAATTTTCAAATTATCCCGCCTGGACTGCTTGGCTCACATTACTCGGATTTTGCGATCTATTTTTGTCAACCCGTCTGGCTTTGCACACAGACGGGAGAAAAGTCCTTAATTTTGCGGTTAATTATTCCTAATAATTGCTAATGCGATGGAATTGGCGGAGAGTAGAGTATTTTCCTTCGACGGCTTCGAGGACAATCCAGAACGGCGGCTGTTGCTGAAAAACGGTCAAGCCGTGTCGCTCAAGCCGAAAGCCTTCGATTTGCTTTCACTTTAATCGAGCATCACGGCGCGGGTTTGTCGAAAAAGGTTTGCTCGACAAAGCTTGGGTAAATCTGTTTGTCGAAAAGAATAATCTGACGGTTCATATCGCCGCGCTCAGAAAGGCTCCGGGCGAAAGCAAAAACGAGCATCGGTTTATCATTACCGTTCCGGGACGCGTTTATTCGTTTATCGCCACGGAGAACAGGAAGAGCGGAGAAAAGAAGAAGGGGAGCAAGAAAAATCTCCGGAATCTCTGACATCGAATACTCAACGGAAGATTTCGAGCGGTGAGCGGTAGTAGGCAGTTTTTTTTAACTAATTCTACTTTGTCAGATTAAACTATCTGACGGAATTTTGGTTTTTAGCCCGTGAAAACGGGCGATAGCGTAAAGTGAAAAACAAAAAATTGTCAAAGCTATCGAAGATAGCGACAGCCTGTTTTTTTCGGCTGTCGCCCTTTTCAAGGGCTT
>CAYUGW010000884.1:0-1603 GCA_964444245.1 uncultured Blastocatellaceae bacterium
TCTGCGTCTCTGCGTCTCTGCGTCTCTGCGCCTTTGCGCCTTTGCGTTAATTTTTTCTTCTCTGACATTAGCGCAAAACACTCGCGCCCATGATGAAGAACCCTTTTGCACATTGGGCGAACAACAACTCGGCAATCCGATAAAAAAAGAAGATATAGAAAAACTTCCGCTACCAAACGACAAAAACGATCCGGCTAAAGTTGATATTTCGGATAACAGCATTTTTGATAAAAGATGTTGGGACGGAAAACCATTACTAAAAAAAGATTGTTCATACACTTCAACTTTTGCTGAAGAAAATTCCCAAAATCCGATTTTGCGGCAATGCCGGCTCGGAGGGTTTTTTATAGCTTGCAATGATTCTTCAAATGAAATGCACGCTTGTTTTAGTTATCAAGGCGAATTCGAAACTCTCGAAATTGCCGGTGATTTTACGGATTGGAAACCCGTAGCTTTGGAAGTTAAAAAGGAAAAAACGGGATATTCAGCCCCTTGTTTTAATTTTTCAAAAACGGCGCGAGTCGAATACAAACTCATTGTTGACGGCAAATGGATCACCGATCCCGCAAATCCGGATAAAATTGACAACGGTGTCGGCGGTGAAAATTCGTTTTTTACAATGCCCGATTACAAACCGACGGTTTGGGATAAAAGCGAAGATGACAGAGAAGAATTTTTAACAATGTATGGGTTCAGAAGCGAAGTTTTAAATGGTGTGCGATTAGTTTCCGTGTATGTTCCGAAAGAATGCCTTGAAAATATTTGTCCGACGTTGTATATGCAAGATGGCGGGGAATATGTGCAGAAGACAAAAGCTGTTCAAATTCAGAAAAATCTCGTGAAAGCTGGAAAAGTTAAACCCTTCATTATGGTTTTTCTAAATCCGCGCGACCGAATGAATGAATATTTTGCTAATGACGATTACGCGAAATTCGTTGCCGAAGAAGTAGTTCCTTCGATTGATAAAGAATACAAAACGATCAAATCGCGGGACGGACGGGCGATTATGGGCGCGAGTCTTGGCGGAATTACGAGTTTTCATACGGCGATAAAATATCCCGAAATCTTCTCAAAGATCGGCGGACAATCGTCTTCTTTTTTGATTGATGATGAACGCGTCGTTACAGAATTGGACAAACTCGACGGCAAAACGAAATTTACTTTTTACATTGATGACGGCACGCTCGAAGGCGCGGAAGATTCGCGCAAAGTCGTTAAATTATTGAAAGACAAAGGTTTTGACGTAACTTATATCGAAGGCGAAGCCGGACATAATTGGACGGCTTGGCGCGACCGTCTGGCTGACGCGTTTATGGCAATCTGGAAATAAAAAGTGAAAAAAGTTTAAAAGTGAAAAAGTGAAAAAGTTTTTTCTCGAATATCGAAAAACTTTTTCACTTTTCCGCTTTTTCACCTTTAAACTTTTCTAGCCTTGTTTTTTGCCGATCATATCAAGACCGACGGCGGCGACCAGAATCGCGCCTTTGATTAATTCCTGCATAAAATCGCGCACATTTAAGAGCGACATTCCGTTATCCAGACTCGACATAATCAATGCGCCGAGACACGAGCCGAAGACCGTTCCGCGTCCGCCCATCAAACT
>CAYUGW010000885.1:0-1596 GCA_964444245.1 uncultured Blastocatellaceae bacterium
CATCAACTCCGGCAACAAGACGAAAACCCTCAATATGCGCCTGTTTTTCAAAATCTATGCCGATCTTCGATTTTGGATTTTGGATTTGCGATTTGCGATTTGCGATTTGCGATTGTTTGGTTCTGAATTCATTTTTTCGATTATAAACAAAAGACGCTTTGAGTTAAATTTCGATTCGAAATTTAACTCAAAGCGCAATTTCTACAATAACAATTAGTGCCGAAGTTTAACGATTTTCGTTAAACTTCGGCGTAAAAAAAAATCGCAAATCGCAAATTGAAAATAACTAAGCGACGTTTTTCTTTGCTTTTCCGCGTGTGTCGCGCTCTTTGATGCGAGCCGCTTTTCCGCGTAAATCGCGCAAATAATAGAGTTTTGCGCGGCGGACTTTTCCGTGGCGGACAACGTCTATGTGGTCAATAACGGTTGCGTGAAGCGGGAAAATGCGTTCTACGCCGACACCGAAGCTGATCTTGCGAACCGTAACGGTTTCGCGCACGCCGCCGTGTTTGCGGGCGATCACAACGCCTTCAAATGCCTGCAGGCGTTCTTTGCCGCCTTCTTTGATCCGAACGTGGACGCGAATATTGTCGCCCGGCTGAAAGTTCGGAATTTCTTCCTTCATCTGTGTTTTTTCAATACTGTCTAAACGATTCATAACTTTGTAAATTGTTAATAGTTAATGGTTAATGGTAATTTGGCTGTTCTATCAATTTACAATTAACGATTAACTATCAACGTCCTCCAATAAATCTTTTCTAATCTTCTCTGTTTTCTCCAAAGCCTTCGCTTTGCGCCATTTTTCGATCTCGGCGTGATGTCCGCTCAAAAGAACTTCGGGAACTTCCATTCCACGAAACTCGCGCGGCTGCGTGTAATTCGGAAAATCTAAAATTCCGCCCGAAAACGAATCATTATCAGCGGAAGTTTCGCTGCCCAACGCTTCGGGCAAAAGTCTGACGATTGCGTCAATGACAACAACCGCCGCCGGTTCGCCGCCCGATAAAACGTAGTCGCCGATGGAAATTTCCTCACTGACCAGAGCTTCAACGACTCTTTCGTCAACGCCTTCGTAGCGACCGCAGATCAAAACAAGATGCTCTACTCGCTCGGCAAATTCCTTTGCGACAGATTGCTTAAAAACGCGACCTTGCGGGGAAAGCAAAACGACGCGTGTTCCCGAAGGATATTTTTCGCGCTCCGCAGTTCCGAGTAAATTTTCAATCGCGGCAAAGATCGGCTCACATTTCAAAACCATTCCGTCGCCGCCGCCGAACGGTCTGTCATCAACCGTCCGATGTTTGTCTGTCGCAAAATCGCGCAGATCGTGCGTGTTTATTTCAACAATTTCTTTTGCTTTGGCGCGGCGAATAATTCCGAAATCAAAGACTTCGCGGAAGAATTCGGGGAAAATTGTTAAAATGTCTATCTTCATTTGATCTTTGATTTTCGATTTTTGATCTTTGTTTTTAATTTCTAAGATCAAAGTTCAAAGATCAAAAATCAAGCAATCCTTCCGGCGCATCAATCTTGATTAACTTATTTTCAATATCAACTTCCGTGCAGATCGCTTCGGCAAACGGGATCAGATAATCT
>CAYUGW010000886.1:0-1592 GCA_964444245.1 uncultured Blastocatellaceae bacterium
TTCAGTGTGAAATTTCAGGAAGTTAAAACGATTTTGATTATGGTTGCAATCGGATTGGTTATTTATTTTATTCAAAAGTTTTTTGCAAAAAAATAGACAGCCATTCGTTATAAAACGGTAAATTATTTTGAAATTAAATTTATAGGATTAAAATAATGAAAAACAAAATTTTTGCAGTATTTTTGATAGCGATTACGGCACTGTCGGTTTTCGCGGCAAGCGACGGAGTTTTTGAAGATTCATCAAGACGCACGCTCGGCTATATAAAATCAGACGGAACGGTTGAAGATTCCTCGAGAAGAACACTCGGCTATATCAAAACGAACGGAACGGTCGAAGATTCATCGCGAAGAACGCTCGGTTATATCAAAAAAGACGGAACAATCGAAGACGGTTCGCGCCGCACGCTCGGCTATATCAAATCCGACGGAACGGTCGAGGACGGTTCACGCCGTACGCTCGGTTATGTCAAAACCGACGGAACAATCCAAGACAGTTCCAGAAGAACTTTGGGTTACGCCAAAGACGTAAAACCCGAACGCGCCGCCGCATTTTTCTTCTTTTTCTTTAAACAGAACGCTAAAAAATAAAAAATATGAAAATAATTGCGCTGATTTTGTCAGTAATAATTTTAAGCGGATATTCATTCGCTCAAACGCCAAATGCTGACAGATCGACATTTGCGCCGGTTGTTGATATGAAATTAAAAGGTTTCCTGGGCGGCGCGAAAAACGGTAAATGGATAAAAACCAAAGATGCCGCTTCGCTTTTCAAAGCAAACAGCGAATTTGTTTTAATAAGTGAAACCGTGATCGAAGAAGGCGGCGTTACGAACGGAAACAAAATCGAACCGGAAGTGCCGTGCGAAGAATTTTACCGCGTGGAATTCGATCTCGATTCCGAAATAGGAATCGCGGTCGGTTCGGGGGCAACCTGGAATTTGCTGCCGCGTGCGCCGCTTAAGCTCGAAAACGAAAATAAAACTTATCAAACAATCGTCAAAACATTTCTAGCCAAAAAAGGTTTGGCGAAAACAACCGTTAAAATTCAGCAGCTTTACAAGGTTGATTTAGAAGGCGACGGGCAGGACGAGATTGTAATTTCGGGAACTTACTACAAAAACGGTGTTTCACCGAGTGCCGAAGTCGGCGATTATTCATTCGTTTTAATCAGAAAAATTTCGGGGAAAAAGGTTGAAGAAATTCTGCTCGACGGCGATTTCATCAAAAAACGAGTCGAATTCGGTGCGCCGAGTGCGTATAAAATCTCGGCAATCGCCGATCTGAACGGCGACGGCAAAATGGAAATCGTCGTTTACGGCGAATATTACGAAGGGGCGTTTTCGAGTATTTATGAAATCAGCGGCGGCAAAGCCACAAAAGTTTTGGAAACGGGCTGCGGCGTTTAATTTTTTCTCAAATAAATCAAAAGAAGTCCTTCGAGCAGAAGATTTTCGTCCGTATTTTCAATAAATTCGGAATTTTCCGAGATCAAAGCGGAAAATCCGCCCGTTGCGATTATTTGCGGTTTTTCTTTTAATTCCGCAAACATTCTGTTTATAATTCCTTCAACCATGCCGATATAGCCGAAAA
>CAYUGW010000887.1:0-1587 GCA_964444245.1 uncultured Blastocatellaceae bacterium
TCGTAATTCTTACGGAAGTACGATCTACGCCCAGTTCAAGCAGAGACACGACCGCTTTCATATTGTCCTTTGCAAAAGTGATCTTTACGAGCTTTCGCTTTGTTTTACCGGCGGTGGAATCTTCCGGCGGATTCGCTAACGTCCAGCCTTTTTTCGGGAATTCCTCACTATAAAATTTGGCAAGCACGCTTAAATTTTCCAAGCAAATTCCTCTTACCCTAGATGTATTGTTTTTACTAATTTCACTAGTGTGTCGGGCGCATTCGTGAAACGGAACATCATGATCAAGTTTTTTATTAATGGTTATCTTGATTTTGGAGCCGTCATCAAAAGTCGCACGTATTGTTATATCCGCTTTATCATCTCCGTTAGAAAAATCCAGATCTGAATTAATACTGCGCCTGTCATCTTTGTTTCGTTCATTTCGCTCATCGCCCGTCCAACCGTTTTTTTCCATTTCCTGCCGGAAAAAATGCGAAACATCATAAACCGGTTCTGAACTTTCGAGTTGTATGATGCGTTCTTCCTCCCAAAATCGTTTCCCGGATTTTTGGTCATCAATAACCTTCGCGTCCGCCGGAATCGGTATGTTATCGAGCATTTTTGCGGTCAGAGTTTTGGGCGGTTTTGTTTCTTCGTCATTCGCGCTTTCTTTACTCGAAGAGTCGAAATAATTGCAGCCGGGAATTAAAAAAAGCATTAGGCAGATTAAATATAGATTGTTTTTTTGATTTTTCATTTTCAATTCTCCGATTTTTTCTTATCTGTAAATGCGTAAAATTTTCAGATTTTACGACATAAAAGTTTTGATAAAATAAATGTTCTCAGATTAAATTTTCCGCCTTTATTTTTTCAAGATGCGCCTCAACGCTTTTTTCAGCGAGATTCCAGAGTTCGGGCGAGATGTCCGTATAAACTTTTTCAACGATTTCCGCAGGAGTTTTCGCGCCGTCTTTTATCGCCTGCAAAATGCTTTTTTCGCGTTCGAGGCGATGCCGGATATACTCTTCGATTTTCCCTTTCGCATCACTAACGGCTGAACCGTGCGAACCGCACAGGAAATTCAGATTCGGCAGATTTTTCATTTTTTCGAGCGAACCGAGATAATCCGCCATATTCCCTTCGGGCGGCGCGATCAGAACCGAACCCGCGCCGAGAACGTTATCGCTCGACAGCAGAAAACCGAATCCTTCATCATAAAAACAGAGATGCCCGCGAGCGTGTCCGGGCGTGTGAAGTGCTTTTATTTCAAAGGTTGCGCCTGCTTCATCCTTTAATTTATAAACATCATCGCCCTCGATAAATTGCTCGATTTCCACTTTCCCGTGCAAACTTTCTGCCGTTAATTGATGCGCCGAGATCGGAATTTCCAGCGAGAATTTTTCCCGCAAATGCACTTGTAAAGCCGTTTCGCCGCCGAAATGATCGGCGTGAAGATGCGACACGATGATTGCCCGGCAAACGCCGCCCGATTCGATCAAATCATCAATAAAATCGAATAATTTCCGTTGTTCTTGTTCATCTTTGGAAGCGGCATCAATGACGATAAATTCTTTTTTCCCGACAATAAAACAACTCGTATGAGTC
>CAYUGW010000888.1:0-1564 GCA_964444245.1 uncultured Blastocatellaceae bacterium
ATCGGTTTCTTCCCTGATTGCCACGACGCAAAGGGATGCACCCTGTTCGCGTGCGCCCTCGACGACTAGAAATGGAAATGAACCGTTTCCGGCAATCAAACCGTATTTCATAAACTTTTTATCCGAATGAAAAACGCTAACTCTTGATTAATCAAATGCTTAACTTAAGCAGAATTTTTCTGAAAACCTTGCTAAACGATAATAATTTCGTGTAAAGTTGTTTCATATATAAAACACTTTGCCACGAAAAAAATATGCGTAAATTAAATGAAGTAGCCCAAATATACAAAATTTCGCAATTCACAAAAATTGCCCGACCATTAATTGTATCGCGTGTTTCCGCCGGTTTTCCATCGCCGGCGGAAGATTATATCGAAGGACGGATCGATCTCAACCGCGAATTGATAAAGCATCCGATTTCAACATTTTACATACGCGTAACGGGCGATTCAATGCGAAATATCGGTATTTTTCCGAACACTTTGCTCGTCGTTGACTGTGCGCTTGAAACAAGCGACGGGCATATTGTCATCGCACGGCTCGGCGACGAACTTTGCGTCAAGCGTCTTTCCATCGCCGGTGACGGCGGGATTTGGCTGCTGCCGGAAAATGAATGTTACGCGCCGATTGAAATTACCGAAGAGATGGATTTTGAAATCTGGGGCAGAGTTATTTACTCGATTCAGCCGCACTGATTCGGATGCCATTTCAGATTTCAAATTTCAAATTTCAGATTTAATAAAATTATTACTCTGTTTTTTAAATTTCTTAACATTTTCAATCCTGATAATTATCAAAAAACGCTCTTAAGTTGGAATTTGAAATCTGAAATCTGAAATCTGAAATTATTAAGAAACTTAATTTACAGAATACTTTTGAATAGTTATTTTACAACACCGCGTTTTGAAGTTTCGATAAATTCGACCAGCAAATCAACTTCCGCACAATCCGTAATTTCTTCTTTTATTTTTTCTAATGCTTGTGAAGTATTTAATTTTGCGGTAAGCAAAAGGTGAAAAGCGTGATTGAGCTTTTGGATTATCTCTTTCGCGTAGCCGCGTCTTTTCATTCCGACGCGGTTTAAGCCGTAGCATTTGGCGTGATTTCCCTGAATAGTCGCAAACGGCATCGCGTCTTTGACGACGACCGAATAACCGCCGACAAAGGCTTCGAAACCGATGCGGCAAAATTGATGAACGCCCGAATATGCGCCGATATTTGCGCGGTCGGCTATTTCAACGTGTCCGGCAAGCGTCGCGGCATTTGCCATGATAACGTGATTTCCGATCTGGCAATCGTGGGCGACGTGCGCCTGCGCCATCAAAAGATTGTCGTCGCCGATGCGCGTCAAACCGCCGCCGCCCTTTGTTCCTCGATGAACGGTAACAAATTCGCGGATGTGATTTCGTTTGCCGATTTCGGTGGCGGTCGCCTCGCCGCCGTATTTTAAATCCTGCGGCGCGAGTCCGATTGAAACGAATGGGAAAATGCGCGTTTCCTCGCCGACCGAGGTTTTTCCGTCAATGACAACGTGCGATTCGAGATGCACTTTATCGCCTAAAAC
>CAYUGW010000889.1:0-1561 GCA_964444245.1 uncultured Blastocatellaceae bacterium
ATATAACGAATGCCCAAACGATAGAAATTCCGCAGGGCGTAGAGCGAATTTTCAAGCGCGTATCCGCCTTCGATGCCCATTAAAAGGCACATTTTCCCTTGTTTTTTGGCGCGGCGGATGTCTTCAGCCGTAAAGCACATCGTCAAATCGTTAGGATGACGTTCGGCTTCGCGGTAAGTCGCGTCAATCATATCCATCGCCCGCCGCATCGCGCCGCCGGTTTTCAAGGTTGTGCCGGAAACGTAGATCGAAAAGAAATTTCCCGTGATGCCCGATTGCCGCAGGCGTTTTAAATCCGTGTGAAAAGGAGTCGTTCCGCTGCGATGAAATCTGCCGAGCGAATTTTCGCTGAGCGTGAAATCTTCATCAACCATCGGCGATGTAATGTCGTTATGACCGTCAACAATGACGGCGTTTTTGTGAATTTTCAGAGCCTTTTCCCAAAGTTTCGGGTCGGCATCTTTCGGCATCGTCTGCCCGAAAACGGAAAACGCGAATGTAAATAGTAAAGCAACGGAAAAAAGTTTGATTTTCATATTTAATGGAAGGTGAAAAGTGAAAATGAGAAGTGAAGTAAATTAAACTCTCACTTCTCATTTTCACTTTTTACCTGTTTTAATTTCCTTTATTTTTCTTCTTCTTTTTCGATTCCGGTTTTTGCACCTGCGCCGAGGCTTCTATAATCATATTGCACGATTCGATTGCCCGCAGGATTACGCCTTTTTCTTTTTCATTGCCGGCATTTGCTCCGAAGGTTTCGAGAATCGGCAGATATTTGCGTGAAGCGTCGGCTAGATTATGAACCGCCAGCGGAAACTTTTGATCGTTTGTTTTAAGAACCCGTTTTGCTTCCGCCTGTATTTCATCATCTGTATCTACCTGCATCAGTTTATCGTTCAAACTCTTGCGGGCGGCTAGATCGTCTATGTCGTCAATCGCTTTTTGCAGAATGTTGGAGATATCGGAAAGCAGTTCGATTTTTGTTCCCGAAGGAAGCGCGCCCCATTTATCGGAGTCTTTTTTTAACTGTTTTTCCTGAGTCGTATCGTTGTTGATAACAAGCAGACGACGGTCAATCGCTTTGACCAAAACATCGATCCTTTTGTCAATTTCGTTGGCATCTCTGACCAGTTCGATTTCTTCGTCGGTCAGATAATCGCGTCTTTGCGAGTTTGACGTTGGCGGAAAGATGAGCGTCAAACAAAAAAGTGCAGTCAGCACAAATAATAAAGATTTAGTGTTTTTCATTTTGCTTAAACGACCGGATATTTTATATTTTCGGACAATTATTTACCTATTACTTTTCCGCCTAATTTCCTTCACTGTCTTTTGGAAGAACGGTATTACCGAAAATCGGATCAACCGCTTTGCTCCGGGCTTCACGGACATTTACGATCAGCGATCTGACATAGTATTCAAAATTCATAGGCAATTCGCGCCGGATCAGTTCGAGTCTCGGAAGAAATGCTCGCAAACCGATTTCCAAACGTTTGAAATTATGCAAAACCGCGCCTTTTCCCGTATTGTTTCTTTTCAGAAACCATAAGGCATTGTCAATCAA
>CAYUGW010000890.1:0-1557 GCA_964444245.1 uncultured Blastocatellaceae bacterium
TTTCGAGCCATTCACGCGCGGATGATTCCTGAAAATTCGTGCAGATTTCTTTATCGAAATTTATCATTTGGCAAAGTTTTTTCCTTGAATAGTTTTGCTATTGAAAACTTTAACGTAACAGTTTGATAATACAAAACGAAGACACCGATTTAAGCCTGCAAAATTAATATTTACAGGCAAAAAAGTTGAAGATTTGAAACAACGGATTAACGCGAATTTACACGGATTTTTTGAATACCGATTCTTGAAAGAATTTAAAAATCCGTGGTAATCCGCGTTAATACGTTGTTAAAAAACATTTTCTGCATTCTTTTTACAGGGATTGATAGCAGATCACCGCGCCGAGACAAGCGATGACGAATGAACTGAAAACGGGCAAGGCTTTAATAATCGGATGCGCAGCGAGCGATATGTTTTCAAAAAATCTGCCGATATAGAGAAAAATCAAACCGACACAGGTCAAAGTTGCCGCCAGACCGATGCTGAACATTATTGTCAAAATTAATCCGTAACCGATGCGGTTTAGCGAAATTGCCGAAAGCATTAAAACGAGAGCCGACGGACACGGCAGCAAACCGCCGGAAATGCCGAGTGCGAGCAGATTTTTCCACGTAACTTTTTCGGGCGGCAGATGCGTATGCGTCGAGCCGCCGTGCGTGTGTGTCGAAGCGTCGTGCGAATGCGTGTGCGTTTGACCCGCGTGTTCATCGTGAATTGCATCGTGATGGAGTGTGTCGCTTTTATAACCCAAAGCGATCAGCAGACGGTCTTTAAAGAGCGTCAGACCGATGAATAAAACGAGCAAACCGGAAAAGAAATTAAGAAAAGGCATCAGACGTTCTGGCAAAATGTAATTCGAGGCGAAAAGCGTTAAAAGTCCGATAATGAAAACACCGAGCGTGTGCGTTACGGTAACCGTCATTCCGAGAAAAATCGCGTGTTTCGGCGTGCCTTTCGAGCCGACCAAGTAAGCACCGACGACCGCTTTTCCATGTCCGGGCGACATCGCGTGCATTGCGCCCAAACCGAAAGCGAGAAAAAGTCCGAATAAAATGATCGTCGGTGTGATTTCCGGCACGGCGATGAGTTCGGCAAAGCTATCTTTTTGGGCGGCAACCGTAATATGCCCGTCGCGGTTTTGCAAAACCGCCGCGCCTTCGGGAATTTCTGCGGAAGTAAAAGAAAACTCTGCCGTTCGCTCGTTCAAAGACGCGTCCATAGTTTCCTGCGGATAAGCCTTTAATTCATTGGAAATTCCGCTGCCGAACGCGCTGCTGTCGAAAATATTTATCCCCGACGCGCGTCCGGCGACGATCTCGTTCCACCCCGTTCGCTCCGCGTAATTTTTGTTTTCAAACTTTAATCGGTGAACATTTTTGAGATTTTCAACCGAAAAAATGCCCGTCAAAAACCATTCGACGCGGAGCGTTTTGAGATTTCCGTCGCCTGCTTGCAGAGAGATATTTTTTTCGTTTATTTTGAGCCGAACCGCTTCTCCATTAACGGTAAGCAGTAAATTACTTAAATAATCCGGCGTGATTTTTTCTAAATATGCGC
>CAYUGW010000891.1:0-1545 GCA_964444245.1 uncultured Blastocatellaceae bacterium
TGTCGGTTTTGGAAATTGAAACTTATACAAGAGTTTGCTTTGCCAAAGAAGAATCGTTCGCACGCAATGTTTTAGGCAGACAAGGCTGGCTCGACCGGGTGAAAATGGGTTTGATTGATTATGAAGGCAAACTGCTTTTGAGCAATTACGGTGAATAAATTTTAAGTGATTGGAGGTTTTTATGCAGCATACGGCGAATGAAGTAATTGAAACGATAAGAACTTTGCCGATTCAGGAAAAGGCGAAAGTTTATGAATGGCTTGATGGAGAAAAGCGGGAATTTGTCGAAAAATCACAAAATCGTGAAAAGACCAAAGATCAGTACGAACGTTTTAAAAAGGCGCAGGAGTGGGTTCGTGAAAACCGCGAGAAATATAAAAATGAATGGGTTTGTCTGGTCGGCGACCGACTTATCGCACACGGAACAGATGCTTTAGAGGTTCATCAAAAAGCCGTCGAAGCGGGAATTGAAATTCCTTATCTCGAACATATCGTCGAAGAATCGGATTGGGGCGGTTGGTAATGGAGATTGTCGAATACGCAGAAGTTTACGAATACGACACACGGCTCGTCGGCATTACCGTTCCGGTTTTTATGTTTGACGGGCAAAAAACCGTCGAATTCAAAGCGAAAATCGACACGGGTTCGAGTTTCTGCATTTTTGAAAGAAAAAGCGGCGAATTGCTCGGACTCGACATTGAAAGGGGCGACGAAATCAGAATCAGCACGGCGACCAGCCTTTTTACGGCTTACGGACACGATTTGACGCTCTCGGTTTTGGGTGTGGAAACCTTTGCAAAAGTCTATTTTGCCAAAGAAGAATCGTTCACGCGCAATGTTTTAGGCTGACAAGGCTGGCTCGACCGGGTGAAAATGGGTTTGATTGATTATGAAGGCAAACTGCTTTTGAGTGAATATGCTGAATGAGGAAAGACTAAATGACTCAAAAAATAATTTTTACTTCAATTTTTCTAATTTTTTTGCTTTCTTCTAGTTGTTCAAACTTATCGGAATTAGGCATTGAATCTTTAGCGATAAAATTACGTTTGGAATTAAAAAATAAAGAATTTGGGAAAATATATGATGAGGCTTCAGAATTTGTTCATAGAAATGTAAGTCGTGAAGAATTTATCGAGCGAACGGAAAGGCTTGTTGAAGAACTGAAAAGAGTTGATGAAAACTTAAACTGGCAGCCTGATGATACATTGGGAAAGACCTTTGAGGTCGATTATTATACTGAATTCACACAACTGAGTGCATATAAAAAATTAGAAAATGAGAAACAATTCATTTTAATACTTCTGAGTTGGGAACATATTAATGGTAAAAAAAAACTAACTCATTTAAGTGCTTTTACAGGTGCAAATTCCGAGCGTCCGTTTCATATTATAACCGTAGGAAAAATTAATCAAAATTAAAATATGGCATTGCAACTACGCAGAAAAACACACGAATCAATCATCTACATTGACAAAGACAGCGCGCCGCGCATTATGCCGAACGGCGAGGATTTTTAATTTGAAATATTCGGGAGGTTTATATGGA
>CAYUGW010000892.1:0-1543 GCA_964444245.1 uncultured Blastocatellaceae bacterium
ATAAGAAAATGGAAAGACGCGAAAAATTTCAGACATCTTCCGGAATCGAATTGCCCGAGGAATTTAATCCCGAAAACACGAATTTCGATTACGAAACCGACATTGGACAGGCGGGAGAATTTCCCTACACGCGCGGCGTGCGGAAAAATATGTATCGCGGCAGGTTTTGGACGATGCGCCAATACGCCGGATTTGCGACCGCCGAAGAATCTAATCTGCGCTATAAATATCTTTTGTCGCAAGGCGTGAGCGGACTTTCGGTCGCGTTCGATCTGCCGACGCAAATCGGGCTTGATTCGGACGATTCGCTCGCAGCGGGCGAAGTCGGCAAGGTCGGCGTGGCGATTGATTCAATCGAAGATATGCTGACCTTGCTTGACGGAATTCCGCTCGACGAGGTTTCGACTTCGATGACGATAAACGCAACCGCTTCAACGCTTTTATGTCTTTATTTAGCCGTCGCCAAAAAACAAAACATCGCATTCGATAAGGTAAGCGGCACGATTCAAAACGATATTTTAAAGGAATATATCGCCCGCGGAACTTATATTTTCCCACCGAAACCCTCGATGCGCCTGATTACCGACACCTTCGCTTTTTGCGCTTCGGAAGTGCCGAACTGGAATACGATCTCGATTTCCGGCTATCACATCCGCGAAGCCGGAAGCACCGCCGCGCAGGAAATCGCTTTTACTTTGGCGGACGGCATCGCTTATGTTGACGCGGCAATTTCGGCGGGACTCAAAGTTGACGATTTTGCGCCGCGTCTTTCGTTTTTCTTTAATTCTCATTTGAATCTGATCGAAGAAATCGCCAAATTCCGAGCGGCACGAAGGCTCTGGGCGCGGATTATGAAAGAGCGTTTCGGCGCGAAAAACGCGAAATCCTTAATGCTCCGCTTTCACACCCAAACCGCCGGTTCGACACTCACGGCGCAGCAGCCGGAAGTAAATATCGTGCGAACGACGATACAGGCACTCGCCGCCGTTCTTGGCGGAACGCAAAGCTTGCACACGAATTCGATGGACGAAGCATTAGGTTTGCCGACCGAAACTGCCGCAAGAATCGCATTGCGAACTCAGCAAGTCATCGCTTATGAATCCGGCGTTGCCGATACGGTTGATCCGTTTGCCGGAAGCTATGCAGTCGAAGAATTAACCAACAAATTAGAACAAAAAGCGGTCGAATATATCGAAAAAATAGACGCGCTTGGCGGAATGCTCAAAGCTATCGAAAACGGTTTTCCGCAGAGAGAAATTCAGGAATCCGCCTTTGAATACCAACGCGCCGTCGAAAACCGGACGGAAATCGTCGTCGGTGTCAATAAATTTCAGATCGAGGAAAACGAAACGATCCCGATTATGAAAGTTGACGAAGCAATAGAAAAAGGACAAATCGAACGCTTAAAAACAATCAGAGAAAAACGCGATCAGGCAAAAGCCGAAAATGCTTTGCTGAAATTAGAAGAAGCGGCAAAAGGCGACGAAAATATGTTGCCGAAAATTCTTGATTGCGTGGAAAATTATGTAACGGTCGGCGAAAT
>CAYUGW010000893.1:0-1542 GCA_964444245.1 uncultured Blastocatellaceae bacterium
GCCGAAACGATCAAAAGTTTTCAAAACGGGCGTGTTTTTATTGGCAAGATTTCCGAGTTCGAGCGTTTCGGATTTGCCTAAAAGCCCGCCGAAATCATTTGCGCGTTCATTATTCCACGCTCCCGCATTTGCTTCGACCGCGGTTTTCAACGCTTCGTCGGATGCGAAAAGATTGTAATTTTCGAGAATCGGCGGCTGATTTAAAGCTTTGTCGAAATCGAAATCCTTTATCATGGTTTTTATTAATGAAAATTTCTTCTGTGTAATTATTGCAAAAAGGGTAGTTTTTAAGATTTCACGAGAGTTACCCGATTTCAACCTGCGAATATTATTTCAAACCTGCTTTTAACACTCGATATTTTGTTTTAGTGCGGATTTTGTATTCCTTATTTTTCTTTTTATCCGCAAGCCGCACTTTTATTTTACGTTCTTTGCCGTTATACCTTTGATTTTTCGGGCGATAAGTAAAAATATATTGAGAGCGAATTTCCTGCATGATTTTGGCAAACGCCTTTTCGATTTCAAGCGTGCTATTCACAAAAAATGCCGCACCGCCGGTTTCCGCCGTCAACTGTAATAAAAACTCATCGCTTGCGTCCTTAACCGTTGCGGTTTCGACATTATTGACGGATTTTAAAGAATTATCATTGGTCGAAACAATAAAGATGGCGGTTTCGGTTCTCTGCGCGATGTCAATCGCATCCCTGAGCTTGGCACGGCTGAAAGTGTCTTTACTATCAGAAATGACTATTATTGCGCGTCTGCCGGGCGCGTTACGTAACTTCTCGTCGCAAAATTGATAAATGGCATCGTAGAGAGAATTTTGTTGACCGCTCTCATTAACCCTATCAATCGCTGCATCGAGCAAATCTATTTTGTCGGTAAAATCCTGCCGCAATTTGACTTCGTGATCGAAAGTCATAAACGCCGCTTTGTCTTTTCGCAGACGGGTGATCGAATAAACCAAACTCTTAATTCCATCTTTTGTAAAATCCAATTTCGCCCGCGTTGAAGGCGACGTATCCATCAAAACGCCGACATAAATAGGCGGGCTGTTTTTTTCATCGGTGAAAGAAGTAACTTTCTGCCGCCGACCATTTTCCAAAACGATAAAATCTCTGCCGGTCAGACCGGAAACGAATTGTTTTTTCTTATTGATTACAGAAATCGGCAAACGCACTTCCAAAACGGCGGGATCTTTTACTGATTTCTTTGCTGATTTGCTCTGCGCCGTTACGGTTGTTAATAAACCGACCGAAATTATCAATAAAAGCATCAGGCAAGAAATAGTTTTGTTCATTTTAGTATTCAATTTGATTAAGAACTTTCAATCAATCCCGCATTTGACCAAGTATTTTGAATCTTTGATGCGTCGAACTTAATTTTAGTTCATTTGTTCCAAAAAGGACGCTTTGAGGCAATCACAATACTACAACGATAAAAATTAACACGTCGCTACCGCTCTGTGTTCTGACTTAGCCGATTAGCAATCAATTTATAAACCTGAAAATTATAAACCAGACCGATGTGCGTTCCGGTAAC
>CAYUGW010000894.1:0-1533 GCA_964444245.1 uncultured Blastocatellaceae bacterium
TGGGCAATGATGGGCGTTTTTGCCCCATTGCTCACGAAGTCCGGCGATTTCGGGCAAAGGGTCGGTCGCTCCGGTGGCGAAAATAATTTTTCGGGCGGAAACAGTTTGACCTTTGTCGGTTTTGACCGTGAATTTCAAATCCTCGCCGGAAACTTCCACGACCGTGCCGATATGAAAATTGAGATACTGCTTATATTTTTCAAGCTGTCTGAGAACTTCTTTTTTGAGCGAAGCGGGTTTTATGCCGTCATTCGCGAATAAATTATTCGCTTGTTTGACGGTCAGATTCCGCGGCTGCCCGTTGTCAATGACCAGAACTTTCCGCAGACATCTGTCGTTTAACGGCTCGAAACCGCTGGCAACTACGTCTTTGGCGTTTGTTTCGATCAAACCCAAAAAAGGCACGGAAACCAAGCCGATTGAAAATGTCTTCAAAAATTCTCGTTTGTTCATAAATTTCTCCGTTTCGATAAATTGTTCGGGCTGATTTTGCCGCATAAATTCCGGCAAAAATAACTTTTTCCCGCAAAAAACCATCGAGTCGAATTTCCGGCGGTGGAAACTCAAACCGTCTTTTTTGTGTTTATTCCGCTCTGATTTTCCCGATCGTCAGCCACGCCAGAGCGATTGCGCCCAAAGTCCACAACAGCAGCATCAAGAGCGGCAAAATCTGCGTTCTGACTGCCCAGCTCGTTCCGGGCAATTCGTATTGAAAAAGCGGCATACTCGACCACAGATTTTCGTTCGCCGTGTAAGCGGTATCGCCCGTGCGCGAGTTGTTCATATAATCTTCGTTGAGAATTCGGTTGATGACGCGGCGATACCCCTCGGCTTCCGTCGCAAAGTGTCGGTGATGCGCGAAATCGGTTCCCGCCATGCTCATCGAAACGGATTTGACCGAAAGCAGCGGCGCGAAAACGGAACTTAAATTGTAAAAACGGTTCTGATTTTCAAACGACTGCCAGAGCGCGGAATAATGTTTGTCATAAACTCGTCCGGCGTATTCTTCGCCTTGATTGAGGCTCCAGCCGGAAAAATTGATCGGCAAATCTTCGACTTTTTCGACGTTATATTGCTTCAAAAGCTGCTGCTTGGCTTCTTCGGTGCGCTTGTTTTGCGGATCGTGTCCGTCAATGCCTTCCCGAAGGTCGCGGCTGGTGTTTTCCCAGAATTCGGTGCTGGAAACCGACGGATAAATCTTCTGCGCCAGATCAGCCGCGACGCGCGGAACGAAAAGCCCGTTGAAAATCCAAAACGCGAAAAGGACGAGCAAAGCCATCTGCGCCGTCTTAAAGCGCGCCGAAGCCGCCAGGGATACGGCAAGAAAAATCGTGAAATAGAGCAGATAGGAAACGGTCATCACAATAAAACGCCCGAAGCTCGACGAAACGCCGTCGCCGCTCGAATCCGCCGCCGCGAGAGCAAGAGCCGCCGTGCCGATAATTGCCGCCGGAACGAGCAAGGCGGCGAGCGCGCCCGCGATTCCCAAAGCCTTCCCGAACGCCAGCGTTTTGCGGTCAATTCCGAGACTCA
>CAYUGW010000895.1:0-1521 GCA_964444245.1 uncultured Blastocatellaceae bacterium
ACAATGGGATTCGACCGACAGCCATATCGGCAGCCAACGCGCTTTATTGATCGTTCTCGGAATTGTCGGAGTTTCACAAAATTAAACATTTTTTTGATGGCGTTTTAAATGAAGGTGATAGAATGTTTTCGATCTGAAATATTTAAAACCAAAGGAGCAAATCTACAGTGAGCAAAACCATTCGTGTTTATGATTATGTAAATCATCCGTATCAGGAAGTAAAGCAGCTTTTATCTTCCGATGCTTCCGGTGTTTTTCGCAATGCGACCAAGGTTGCCGCGCTGCGTGCCAAATCGGTTGCGTCCGAACTGCATGTAAATATTGCCGGAATCAAAGTCGGAACCGATATAGACATTTCGGTTAAAGCTATCGAAGATCATCCGAAAAAGCTGCGGTCGCCCGAAACTACCGTCATCGAGTTAGAATGGGAATCTTCAAAAATGCCGAATTTGTTTCCCTTTATGAAAGCCGAACTTTCCGTCTATCCGCTGACTTCTACCGAAACGCAGCTTGTTTTAGAGGGAAATTACGAACCGCCGCTCGGTTTGCTCGGCAGCGTTTTGGATGCCGCTCTCGGTCATCGCATCGCCGAAGCCTCGGTGCATCAATTTATCACCGATGTAGCGGTTTATCTGAGAACGGAACTTTCAAAATAAATTTTTGTAACTGCGAATCAGCGAACTTAAAGTTTATAACTGATGCCGACGCAAAAAGAGAAAAATGACTGGAGATCCCCGCTTGCAGAGTTTCGGGAGCGCGAAAAAGCCTGTGCTTGCAATAGACTTTGTTCGATGCAAACGCTTGGCGCGTCCTATCGGACTCAGGCAATCGAGCCGACCGGCGCTCCAGTCGTGCGTAACATCAATAATAAATATTAAAATAAAAAAATGTCTGAAAATAAATTATTTATCCCGATTCTTTTAGGAACAAACCGCAAAGGGCGCAAGAGCGAACACGTCGCAAAATGGGTTTTCGGGCAAATGCGGAAACGCGACGAGATCGAAACCGAATTTTTCGACGTGCGCGATTTTGATCTGCCGAATGATGATTACGGCACGGAAATCGGCAAAGATTTTCCCGAATGGCGCGATGCGATTATAAAAGCCGACGGTTTGGTCATCGTTACGCCCGAGTATAATCACGGTTATCCGGGAATTTTGAAAAGCGTTCTGGATTTGCTCTTGAAAGAATATATCCACAAAGCGGTCGCTTTTGTCGGCGTTTCGGCGCAGGTTTGGGGCGGAACGCGCGTCATCGAAGCGTGCTTGCCGATGGCGCGCGAACTCGGTTTGACCGTAACTTTTACCGATCTGAATTTTCCGAGAGTTTACGAGAAATTCGATGAAGACGGAAATCTGCTCGACGACGCTTACGAAAAACGCGCGAAAGCGTTTTTGGACGAACTTGTCTGGATGAGCCGAGCCTTAAAATGGGGACGCGAAAACGTGCCTTCAAAATTTCATTAATAGAACGTAAATTAAATTTTAAGGCGTTTGAAAAAAGTTTGGAGTCCCGCGTTTA
>CAYUGW010000896.1:0-1517 GCA_964444245.1 uncultured Blastocatellaceae bacterium
CATTCGGGTTTCTGCCACATAAAAAAATATGAGAAATTTTTCAAAAATTACATTATTGCTGATTTTTGCGCTTTGCCTGAGTCTTTCGGCAATCGGGCAGGTAAAAGTTAAGCCGATGAATATCAAACAAAGGACGCTCGGTAACGGTATGAAAATCGTTTCCTTGCAGGATAATTCTTCGCCGACGGTGGCGATTCACGTTTGGTATGATGTCGGCGGAAAAAACGATCCGCCGGGACGTTCGGGGTTTGCACATATGTTTGAACATATGATGTTTAAGTCCACTCTGAATATGCCGAGCGAAAAAATGGATCGCCTGACCGAAGATGTCGGCGGTTTTAATAACGCTTCGACGGCTGAAGATTGGACGAATTATTTTGAGGTCGTGCCTTCGAATCATCTCGAAGTTCTGCTCTGGGCGGAAGCTGACCGGATGCAGAATCTGAATGTTGATGAAGAAAATTTTCTTTCCGAGCGCAAGGTCGTGCAGGAAGAATACAGGCAGGGCGTTCTGGCGCAGCCTTACGGCAGGTTGTTTCAATATATTGACAGTCTCTCGTTTCAAAAACATCCGTATAAACGCGGCGTGATCGGTAATCTGGAAGAACTCGAAGCGGCAACGACCAAAGATGCCAACGAATTTTATAAAACCTTTTATCGCCCGGATAATGCGGTTTTAATCGTTGTCGGCGATTTTGACCAGAAACAATTTGACGCGTGGGTTGATAAATATTTCGCCGGAATTAAAAAGCCGGATTCAAAAATTCCGCGCGTAACCGAAATCGAACCCGATTGGACTGAGGAACGCCGCTATACGCAGACCGCGCCGATCGTTCCTTTTCCGGCGACGGCGATCACATATCTCGCGCCGCCTTCAAAGAGCGCGGACGTTCCGGCTCTGCGCCTTGCCGAAACGATTCTTTCCGGCGGCGAAAGTTCGCGCCTTTACCGGGAAATGGTCAGAAATCAGAAAATCGCTCAGGAAGCTTCGTTTAACGCAAGCATCCGCGTTGATAAAGGTTTGCTGGCATTTTTCGGAATCGCATCCGAAAGCGGCACTTCCGAACAGCTTGAAAAAGCGTTTCTTGCCGAATTAAAGAAAATGCAGGACGCGCCGGTTTCCGCGCAGGAACTCGAAAAAGCGAAAAATCAATTGATTACGCAGACCTTGCGCCAGCGCGAAAACAATGCCGGCAAAGCCATCGCCATCGAACGCGCCATTGCGTATCAAGGCGATCCGCTCGCGGTCAATACCGATATTCAAAAACTGCAAACCGTAACGCCTGCCGATATTCAAAGAGTAATGAAAAAATACTTCACCGATAAAAATCGCGTTGTTATTTATTAAAATCAGGCGAAAGAGGAGGAAAAGGAAAGTGAAAAGTAAAAAGGAAAAAGGAAAAATAATTCTTGCATTTATATTTACGCTCTGCTTTTTAAGCGTTAGTGTTTTCGCGCAAACGACCGAACCGAAACCTTCTGCGCCGAAAACCGTGAAGATTCCGGCGGTTAAGGAA
>CAYUGW010000897.1:0-1516 GCA_964444245.1 uncultured Blastocatellaceae bacterium
CTCCGACGGGTTATCCGGACACGGCGGAGGATTGGGTAAATACGGGCGCACTTCTCGAAAGAATGAATTTCGCCGTCGCTCTTTCCGCCAATCAAATTCGCGGCACGCGCGTCAATCTGAACAAATTCGAGGCGGCGGATAAAAAGGAAATTCTTTCAAAAGCGATTGACGGAATTTTGGAAGGCGAGATTTCGCCGAATACAAAAGCGATGCTTCTCAAACAGATCGAGCAGCCGCTGATCGAGACAAAACTCGAAGAAGAAGATGATGATGCGGACGCGATGGTGGAAAACGCTTCGATGCCGCGCGGCGGCGGACAAAACAGACGAAATATGCAGAACCGGCGCAATCAACTCTTGCCGCCGAGCGGAAACGCGGAAGTTTTCAAGGTCGTCGGTCTGCTCTTAGGTTCTCCCGATTTTCAGCGGCAATAAACGAAAAAAATTACAGGATAAAAATGTGTTTCTTTATTCGCATTTTTATCCTATAATCTAAATGGCAACTCTTCCGAACTCTTCCAAAAAAATCTAAAAAAATCTCTCTCCAAATTATTCAAAACAGGAGATTTGTATGTTTGACCAAGAAAGGGATTATTCTTATATTTCTACGTTGATTTTTGTATTTCTTTCGATATTTTTTATCGTTTCGTGCGTCACGGCGCAAGACAAAAGACAAATTTCGAGCGAACAAGCGCGTTACAAATTAGCCGCCGAATATTCCGAAGATATGCGCGGACTTTCGGTTTTGGTCATCAAAGGCGACAAGGTCGTTTTTGAAGAATATCAAAACGGATTTTCGGCAAATCAGGAACATCTGCTGGCAAGCGGCACGAAAAGTTTTTCCGGCGTGATGGCGGCGGCGGCAATCGAAGACGGGCTGATCAAAAATTTTGACGAAAAAGTTTCCGACACGATCACCGAATGGAAATCGGATAAACAAAAATCGAAAATCACGATCCGCCAGCTTTTATCGCTGACGAGCGGGATCGAGGTCGGCAGCAACGGCAGACCGCCCGCTTATTCGGAAGCCGTAAAATTTCCGGTAAAATATGAACCCGGAACGACTTTTGAATACGGTCCCGCGCCGTTTCAGATTTTCGGCGAAGTAATGCGCCGCAAACTTCTCAAGCCGAAAAAGGAAACGGTTTTAGATTATCTGAAACGCCGGATATTTAACCCGATCGGCTTAAAGGTTGAAAGATGGAATCTTCAGGAAGGTCAGCCGAATCTGCCTTCGGGCGCGTATCTGTCGGCAAAAGAATGGATAAAATTCGGACAGTTTCTGAAAAACGAAGGCAGTTGGAACGGCAAACAAATTATCTCGAAAAAATATTTAAAGGAAGTTTCCGTCGGCTCGAAAGCCAATCCGAATTACGGTTTGACGTTTTGGCTGAATCGTTCGTCGAGCGGAAAAGCCAAAATCGCCGAACGAAAAAACGTGCGCGGGCAAAGATTATTGGATTTTTTGGATATTCAGTCCGAAACCGACGAAGTCAGCCAAAAAGGTTTCGGTGAAA
>CAYUGW010000898.1:0-1514 GCA_964444245.1 uncultured Blastocatellaceae bacterium
ATCCAAATAAACCGATTCGCCGCGAACGTGCGATTTTGAATCTACATTTTTCATTTTAGAAATACTCAATTTCAGTAATTTCAAATAAATGTCCCGTAACAACTCCGCAAGTTTTGCTTGTATCCGCGGCATCTTTTACAAATATCATTTTACCTGTAACAATCGCGTCATTACTTTTAGGAAACCAGTCATAAAAATTTGTCTCAAAAGCAAATCTTGAATAAATCGAATGTTTCCCGTCGCCGTCATACTTTTTGAAATCATCCTGAGCGAAAAGTTCTATGCAACTACTCCCAAATCCTTTAACCAGCGTCGCCGGAAAGCGGACTGTAACACCTGCATCAAGCTGCGAAATTTGGGCACCGGTGAGATTTTGAACAGTTCGAGAATTATTGTAATTTTCAGATGAACGATGTTCCTGTTTTGCACAATTAAAAGCAAAAATGGTGAGAAAAAGTATTAAAATTACCGGTATGATTCTTGATTTTTTGCCATTCATATTTTAGACCTCTATTTCTATTCTAAATACATCAACGAAATGCACTCTAAAAAGTTAATTCAAAAGCAATCTTTTAGACTATTTCCAATTCTTTCAATTGTTCGGCGACGGCGCGGATAAAATCTTTGTTTGAGGTTAATTCCTCGATGCTTTTCTTAATTTCCACCGTTTCGTCCGACAAGTCTTTTTCCATTGTTTTCCGCAGTTCGGCGTTTATCTGCGTTTGATACGGCGCGGCATTTGCGTCCGAAGCGCGGTTTTGAAAGTGCATCAAAATATCGCCGTCAAGCCACATCGTAATTTTTACTTTTGATTCTGAAGGCTTTGCAACTCTTGTCGTTCGGCGAAACTTATGTTTGCCGGGTTTTTGTATATCATCATCCGTCCAGCCTTTTTTCATGGCTTCGTCGTATTCTTCCTGCGTAACTTCCAAAATCAATTCTTTATCTGTTTTGCTCATAATAAATTTCTTCCTCTTTTGTTTTTCCTTTGCGGGCGGAAATTATTCTGATTATTTCGTCCGCATCGTTTTCATCTTTCCGAACGGTAAATGAAACCCGCAACAACCTTTTCGATGAATTTCCGAGTCTGACAAAACGTGTTTCTTCCCTTTCGGAATGTTCATCGTCATAATCTTCAACCGCGCTTTCGTCATAGAAAACTTCAACTGCTTCCTCAAATGAAACACTGTCGTGCTTTTTCTCATTCTTTAAAGCCTTATCAGGATTCCAATCAAATCTCATATTTTAATTGTCGTTACTTGTATGTATTTGTCAAGACATTTTTTCGATTGAGCATTTATCTAAAAATAGTTGGTGGAAAATCAAACAACTCCACAAAATGCGCCGTAAAAAGTTGCTTCAAAAGCAATCTTTTATAACTTTCCGAACCGCGCACGTCAGAAATCGGGCTGATTTCGGTTTGCAGGATTTCGTTTGCCTGCGTGATCGTCGTTTCGCTGATTTCTTTGCCGCAGAGGAATTCGGAAGTTTTTTGCAAATAAAGCGGAATCGGC
>CAYUGW010000899.1:0-1514 GCA_964444245.1 uncultured Blastocatellaceae bacterium
AAATTAAGCACAATAATGCGCCCTTTGTATTGGCTCAAGGATTGCTCCGTGCCGAATAAATCTTTGAGTTTTAATTCTACTTCCTGCCCGATCGCGTTTCGCGCTTCGCGCACGCCGATGCTTTCTTCCAAAATTTCCAGCGAATCAACAACGAAGACATCCGTTTTTTTCTCTTTTTTCTTCGCGCCCGTAACCGCAACGCGTTTGCCGACGTAGCTCAACCAGTTTTTTTCGGTCAGTTTGAATTTTCCTTCTTCCAATTGATAAAGCGTAAATTTTTCGCCCGTGCGAACGGCGATCAACGTCGGATCGCCGCCTTCGACGCACGATTTCGCTTTTAATAAATCTTCCGCCGTGCCGAATTCGACCTTCGTTCGGTCGGCTTCCACCCAGCACTCGGCGCAGCAAATGATTTGACCTTCGAGTTTTACAACTTCCGCCGAAACTTGTTTTTGAGCAGAAACTTCTGCGGAAAACAACAAAAACACCAATAAAAATAACGATAAATATCTCATCAAATAATCTCCTAAAAAAATAAACACGAACAGCCGCGTTTTCTTTGAGTAAAACGCGCTGGAGTTAAATTTCGTCTGAATCAAGGCATGGAGTATTAAATTCTGAGAACCTTTAAACGGCTCGGACGCGGCAGGTTTTTCGGCGGACGATAAAATTCCCGATAATTTTCGAGAACATCCGGCAAAACCGGAAGCGGCGAAAATATGTTTGGATTTTTTGTGTCGTCAGCAGAAAAATTCAAATCAACCGAAACGCGATCGGGCGCGGTTGTTCTGACCGATTCGCCGACCGGACACGAATCTTCCGGGTGATTATCTTCAATGTTTGTATAATTTTCCGCAGAAATTTCGCCCGCAACGTCTTCCGCGCAACCGGAAGCATCGCCGCAAAATAAAATGCAGCCGACGAAAACCCAGACGAGCGATATCGTCAGAAATGCGGATAAAATTTGTTTTGTCTGAAAATTCATTAAAACGCGTATCTATTATGCCTTGCTCCGCCGATTAAAAAAAATATCGGACAAATCTTTTAGTTGATCTAAAATTTACAATTGTTATGCAATTTCCCCGACAATCGTCAAAGTTTTTCGGATTATCAATCTTCTAATAAATAATCGAGAATTATAATTTTTCCGCTTTCATCCGAATGAAATTCCAGAGTTCCGCGAATTCCTTCGAGTTCGCCGCTTCCCGAACCCGGCACGATCTTGCCCATTGCCGTCATTTCATCGGTCATTCCGCCGTGAATCGCCACGAAAGAACCTTTTTTGCCTTCGATCTCGACAAAAAATCTGTCCATAATCGTATAACCCGCCGAATCTTCGCGCGACGTACACATCAAAAGTTTCCCGACACTTTCGCCTTTCATCCGGTCGCCGTCAAAAGATTTCTTGATCGCAACTTCGGAAAGCGTCGGGCTAAACGTAGATTCATCATAATTTTCCGCTTCCCAGAGCGTTACAACGAAGGGCATCGTGATATTTTTCATATTATTTTTGT
>CAYUGW010000900.1:0-1508 GCA_964444245.1 uncultured Blastocatellaceae bacterium
CCGACTTTTTTCATGCGTTTTTTGCCTTCTTTTTGTTTTTCGAGCAGTTTTCTTTTTCTCGAAATATCGCCGCCGTAGCATTTTGCCGTGACGTTTTTGCCCATCGCTTTGACGGTTTCGCGGGCGATGATCTTGCTGCCGATCGCCGCCTGGATCGGGACTTCGAACATCTGGCGCGGAATCAGTTCCTTCATTTTCGCGACGATCTGTTTGCCTTTCGCCTCAGAGGTTTTGCGGTGCAGAACAAGCGAAAGCGCGTCAACCGGTTCGCCTGAAACCAGAACGTCTAATTTGACGAGATTGCTCTCTTTATAATCGGAGAAATGATAATCGAGCGAGGCGTAACCCTTGGAAACCGACTTTAGACGGTCGTAAAAATCCAGAACGATTTCGTTGAGCGGCAGTTCATAAACGAGCATTACGCGGTTTTCCGTGATATATTCAAACTTTTTCTGATGACCGCGTTTTTCGTCCAGAAGCGGCAGGATTCCGCCTAAAAAAGTATCATTAGTTAAAATGGTCGCTTCGATAAAAGGTTCTTCGATCTTGTCGATCCTGCCCGTTTCCGGCATTTTCGAGGGCGAATCGACTTCGGTGACTTTGCCGTCGGTCGTCGTAACGCGGTAACGCACGCCGGGCGCGGTCGTGATCAGTTCGAGATTAAATTCTCTTTCTAATCTTTCCTGAATGATTTCCATATGCAGAAGTCCGAGAAATCCGCAGCGGAAACCGAAACCGAGAGCGGTCGAAGATTCGGGTTCGTAGAAAAACGAAGCGTCATTAAGCCGCATTTTGTCCATCGCGTCGCGCAAATCTTCGTATTGCGCCGAATCGGTCGGGTAAAGTCCGGCGAAAACCATCGGTTTTACTTCCTTAAAACCGGGAAAAGGTTCGGTAACGGGACGTGCCGCTTCCGTGATCGTGTCGCCGATCTGCACGTCGGCGACCGTTTTGATCGAAGCGGTCAAAAATCCGACTTCGCCGACGCTCAAAGTTGCAATCGGTGTCGGCACGGGGCGATTTACGCCGAGAGTTTCAACTAAATATTCGCGCCCCGTATTGAAAAATTTTATCTTCGTTCCCTTTTTGATCGTGCCTTCGATGACGCGAAAAAGCACGATCACGCCGCGATAACTGTCATACCAACTGTCGAAAATCAGAGCCTTGAGCGGCGCATCTTTGTCGCCTTTCGGCGGCGGAATTTTTCTGACGATCGCTTCTAAAACCTCCTCAACGCCCAAGCCGGTTTTCGCCGAAGTTTCGACCGCTTCGCTCGCGTCCAGACCGATGATGTTTTCGATCTGTTCCTTGATTCTCGCCGGTTCGGCGGACGGCAGATCGATTTTATTCAAAACCGGAATCAGTTCCAGATCATTTTCAAGTGCTAAATATGTGTTGGCAAGTGTTTGCGCTTCAACGCCCTGCGAAGCGTCAACAACAAGCAGCGCACCTTCGCACGCCGAAAGCGAGCGGGAAACTTCGTAGGAAAAATCAACGTGTCCGGGCGT
>CAYUGW010000901.1:0-1504 GCA_964444245.1 uncultured Blastocatellaceae bacterium
ATTTAGCGCGTGAATATAACGCGAATTTTCTGTTTGAAACAAATGTCGGCGCGGGTTTGCCGATCATCAATACTTTAAATGATCTGATGCGAAGCGGCGATGAAATAAAGCGCATCGAAGCCGTTTTGTCGGGAACTTTAAACTTTGTCTTCAACAATTACGACGGCTCGCGTTCTTTTTCTTCAGTAGTCAAACAAGCGCAGACGGAAGGCTATACCGAACCCGATCCGCGCCTCGATCTGAGCGGAACGGATGTTGCCAGAAAAATTTTGATCTTAGCGCGTGAAGCCGGCTTTCGTTTGGAAATGTCGGATATTGAAAACAAAGGATTTTTGCCCGAATCTTGTCTTGCGGGAAGCGTCGAAGATTTTTACTATGAGATGGAAAAACACGAAAGCTATTTCCGCGAACTGCTTGAAAATGCAAAAAACCAAAATTTATCGCTGAAATATATCGCAAGTTTCGATAACGGAAAGGCTTCGGTCGGTTTGCAAAGCATTGACGCAAATCACAATTTTGCGAATCTTTCCGGCAAAGACAACGCCGTGCTTTTTTATACGAATCGCTATGCGGACTTGCCTCTGGTGGTCAAAGGCGCGGGCGCGGGCGCGGATGTAACGGCGGCGGGAGTTTTCGCCGATATTATCCGTGCCGCGAGAATTTAAAAAATTAACCACGAAGTAACACGAAGAAAACACGAAGTTATTTTTATAATCCTTCGTGTTTTCTTCGTGTTACTTCGTGGTTAAAACATTAATCAGCAAATCAATTTCCTCTTTTTTCACGCACAAAGGCGGAAGCAGACGCAGAATATTCGGATTGCTAGAAGTTCCCGTAATTATTTTATTTTCAAGTAATTTGGCGTGAATCGGCTTGCAAGGTTCATAAAATTCGATTCCTAAAAGTCCGCCTTTGCCGTGCAAGTTTTTCACAGTTTCGATTTCTTTTAATTTTTCGCGCAGGTAATTTTCGATCTCGGTAATATTGTCGCGCATATTGTCATTTTCAATCGCTTCAATTGTGGCGAGAACCGCCGCCATCGCCAGCATTCCGCCGCCGAATGTCGTGCCTAAATCGTTTGTTTTGATATTTTGCGCCAATTTTTCAGTAACCAGACACGCGCCGACCGGAACGCCGCTGCCCAGAGATTTTGCCAGAGTAATAATGTCCGCTTCGATTTTTCCCGCTAAATCGCTTCCCGAAAAAAACCAGTTTCCCGTTCTGCCGATTCCGGTTTGAACTTCGTCGAAAATCAAAACGATTCCGCGTTCATCGCAGATTTCTCTTAAACCGACGAAAATTTCCGGTTTCGATTCCGTAACGCCCGCCATTGATTGAATCGGTTCGAGCATAATCGCCGCCGTATCTTCATCAGCCAATTCTCTGACGCTTTCGAGATTTCCGAATTCCGCGCAGACGTGTCCGGGAACATTCGGTTTGCCAAGTGCGCGATAATTTCCCAAAAATGTCGCCGAGATCGAATCCGCCGTTCGCCCGTGGAAAC